>CAMLCX010000223.1 GCA_946478635.1 uncultured Pseudomonadota bacterium | reverse complement strand
GTCTTGCCATCGTCGCCGCCCCAGGCGAGGTTGTGCGGATGCTTGGGGGCGATGATCGTGCCCAGGTGTTTTCCCGCCGCGGATAAAATCCAAAGGCCGCCCGGCCCGGAAACGTACAGATTGCCCTGGCGGTCGACTTTAATGCCATCCAGCGCATCCTCGCCCGGCGCCCGGGTCATATCGAAAAAAACTTTGCCGTCAGACAGCGACCCATCGGCAGCGACCTCATAACGCATGACTATTTTTTTTTCCGGGTCCCAGTTACCGACGTAAAGGTATTTCTCGTCGGGCGAGAAGGCGATGCCGTTGGGTCCTTTGAGATCGCTGCTGACGAGCTTGAGCTGGCCTTTGCGGAGCGCGAACACGCCGCTGTAGGGAAGCTCTTTGCGCGGATCGTCATAAAATTTAGGCAACCCGAACGGGGGATCGGTAAAAAACAATGTCCCGTCGGAACGATAGACGAGATCGTTGGGACTATTCAGCCGCTTCCCTTCATATTTATCGGCGAGCACGGTAAGGTGGCCGTCTTTTTCCAGGCGCGTAATGCGATGATTGCCATGCTCGTTGATCGTCAGCCTGCCCTGCGGGTCGAGGGTCAGGCCGTTGGAGCCGGGCTGAAAGTATGCGGCGATGTCTTTGCCCGAATACCCGCTATTTGTTTTGAACACCGAAAGTTTCGAGTCGGCGCCGCCGTATTTGTAAATCGTGTTGGCGTTGGGATCGCTGAACAGCAAATAGCCGGACTTGATCCAGATCGGTCCTTCGGTAAATTGAAAACCTTCGGCCAGTTTAAAAAGCTTCGGATTTGCCGGCACGATCGCATCCATGGCGGGATCATGCCGGATCACCTCGACATTCACCTCGTGGGGCGCGACCGCGATGGGTCCCGCGGGCACCTTGTGGAACTCGATCTTCGCATATTTCATGTAGATGTAATTAGTCGGGGGGTTCGAGATCGGACCATTGATTCCAAAAATCGCCAGCTGAATGGTCTGCCCGGGTTTCACGCCGCGGCCGATGATCAAGCGATTCTCGGCATTCCAACCCTTAACCACGGAACCGCCGCTCTGCCCGGCGGCGCGGGAAAGCTCGCTGTCCACCCAAATTTCGGCGTAGTCGTCTAGGGAGGTCGAGAACACCAAAGTCGATCCCGTCGGATCGAAGGTCCCGACCCGCTCAGGCACGGTGATTTTGATCCGGTACCAGTTGAACGCGAGCTTGCCGGCGGAACGGCGACGGTCAAGTGTGGCGGGATCGATGACTTCCCATTTGGAGTCGTCGAAGTCAGCGCGCCCGGCATGCGGCGTGAAGTCATACGCTTTGTTCGGCGCGGCGCCGGGCTGGCCGTCCGCGCCGGCTGTTTTGAAATCGACCTCGATGATTTTTGTGTCGCTGTAGCGCCACGCGCCTTTGACGAGTTGCAGGCTCTCTTTGCTCGCCAGATCGATGACGGCCTCGGCTTTGCGCTTGGCGAGGGTGTCCTCCAACGGCGCGGCGTGTACGAAGGTCGCGGCCAGTAGAACAAAGCCGGCGAGAATGATCGCGATGCCGATTGGAACGGCCGCGGCGTTGGTCTCCTCTCCACGAACGCCCGGGGAAACTTTCCGTACCCGGTATAAATAATTTCGGATATTCACGATTCACCTCAATTCGATGAGCGTACTTTGACGACGTAGTAGTCGATTGGGCCGCTAACTTCCTTGAACCAGTGCGGCGTGCCGTTGGGAATCACGACGACGTCGCCCCTGGTCAGGGTGCGGCTTTCGCCGCCGTGGGATTGTTTGCCGCGAATTTCTTCCGGCTCGATGGTCTTGCCGTCGATCACCGCGCCGCCGGTCACCAGCGTCGCCGTGCCCCTGAGCATGTAGATGATATCCGTGTCTCGGCTGTGCACTTCGACGACGCCGGGCTCGTCGCGGTGACTGGCGTCGATCTTGTAGTTCGCGCCGCGGATGAGCGGCATGCCTTTGACGAAGGCTTGGCTGACTTGTTTTGCCGGCAGGTGCATGACCGGCGCGGCCGGAGAATTCATCGCCGCATCGAAGGCGGCGGCGCCGGCGAGCGCAATATCCTCGTCTTCCTGCGGCGTATTGCCGCTGACGCCGATGGCGCCGACCACTTTACCGTTTGCGATCAGCGGCACGCCGCCCTGCAACGGCGTCGCTCCGGGCAGCACCAAGGACGCGACCCGTCCATTTTTGATCTGGTCCTCGAACTCCCGGCTTGGGCGCCGGAAGATCGCCGCGGTCCGCGCTTTGCCGATCCCGACTTCAACGCTGGCAACCTGGGTATCATCGAGGCGTTTGAGAACCAGGGGATAACCGCCATCGTCAACGACGACGATAACCACCGTTGCGTTTCTCCGCTTCGCTTCGGTCTCAGCCGCCGCCGCGACCTTGTCGGCGGCTTCGAGAGTGAGGACTTTTTTATCGAGCAGTTGACTTTGAGCGGCGCTCGCCGGCGCGATCAGCAACGCGGCGAGGGCTAAGACTTGAAACTTTCTCACGGGTGCCTTCCTCCGTCTTTCTTTGTGCGAGTCGCTATTGAGCTTGCGCGGCGCGCGCTGCGAGGGCGCTGGCGCCGGCGATCGCCAGCTCCTCATCTTGTTGCGCGCTGGCGGCGCCGCTGACGCCGACGGCGCCGACAATCTGACCGTCCACCATAATCGGCACGCCGCCCTGCAAAGGAGTGAAGTTATTCAACGTCGCCATGGCGGTTCGACCTTTGTTGATGACGTCTTCAAAGAATTTCGTCGGGCGCTTGAAGAGCACCGCTGTTCGCGCCTTGCCGACCGAAATATTGGCGCCGGCCGCAAAAGTATTATCGAGACGCTCAAGGGCAACCAGGTTGCCGCCTTCGTCGACTACCGCGATGGCGGCGCCCGGAGCGTTTTTGCTCCTCGCCTCGGTCACCGCCGCAGCGATTACTTTTTTCGCGCCGTCGAGAGTCAGGCTTTTCTTTTCGACAGTCTGAGCAAGGGTTGGGGAATGGAGCGCAAAGCCGAGTAACAGGCCGGCTGTGGCGGTGAAAACTTTTACCATCTGATCCTCCAAAGGGTTGATGTCAAAAATTGTTCAGGCCGATAAAACCTGTAGAACTGGTTCGTCGCTTTAGATGCGGCGCGATTTAAAAGAGATGCGAAGGATGGAGAAAGCAGTGCAGACAAGGAGATCGGGAGAAAGGCGGATACCGTGGTGGTGTTGGCGACACCAATGATTCTCGACGGCGCGCATAGCACTGGCGCTTCCATTCGCCCTGGAATTCCGGTCAAGTTAGACTTGTTCCGATGTCAAGTGATTCATCGGCGCCGTCAGGTTGCTCCCGACCAAGGGCTGCGCGAACTTCTATGCGAATTGCGGCCGTGCCGTGTCGACCCAGTGCGGGCGGACGCCGGCCATGAGCAGAGAGGCCATCACGCGCTTGGGCTCGCCGAGGTCGTTCCAGCGCACGCCGCTCACTTTGAGAACGGCAAGGCGTTCCGGGCGAAGCGCCAGCACGCGATGGGAAAAGTTAACCTCTTCGAGGCGCTCGTAGAGAGCACCGATGGCTCTGCCCTCGGCGCTCGTGCCGAACAGAGTGGGCATGCACGCGAAAGCGCGGTAAAGGTCCGGAGTCGCGCTTTCGATGATTTCGAGCAGGGCTTGCGCCGAGGCGACCATGACGAAACTATTCCACAGGCAGCCGCGCAGCTGCAGCACCTGGGCAAGCATGGGGTTCGGTTTTTCCCAGAAGCGCCGCACGCCGAGCACCCGGGGGTTTATTTTCAACGATCCGTTGGGCTCGATCCAGCCATATTCAACTTCTGGGCTTTCCGGTTCCAGGCCGAGCAAAATCACCAGATCGCGTCTTTCTCGCGCCGCATCGAGCGCGGTCCGGATATGCGCCATGAATTTTCGATTGTCCGAGACGTAGTGATCCGATGGAAACAGCGCGACGATGGCGTTCGGATCCGCCGCGGCGATGCGCAGCAGACTATAGAGAATCGCCGGCGCGGTGCCGGCATTGCGCGGTTGGATCACTAGATTGGCGCTCGGCTGACAGTCGAGAACCGGCGCGTAGTAGGGTTCATGGGCGCGATTGACCACATAGAGGGTGCGCTCCCGCGCCAGTTCCAAAGCCGTGCGCCTTTCAGTTTCTTCCAGCAAGGTCACGCCTCCGAGCACCGAACAGAACTGTTTTGGCCGCTCGTCGCCGGCAATCTTTCGCGTCAGCGACTTAAGCCTTGTGCCGTCCCCGCCGGCGAGTATCACGGCCCATTCGTTTTCACGGTCGCATCCTGATTGTTGCATCTTTTTGCCCTCGTCCATGTTGTTATCGTAACTGGTGATCTTTAGAGGTTTGTTTCGCTCGGATGAAGTTCGCGTAACGCATCAGCGCGACGATTGGCTGGTTAGATGCTCATGGTGTCGAAGAAGATGCGCGCCAGTGCGCAGCACCAGTCCGCCGTGCGTCTTTTGCTAGCCCGGCACAACGGTCTTGCCCGGCCGGCAGACAAATGCGTTTAATAACGCGTGGAGTTCACGCTGCAAACTTCGAATTGAGGCTTGCGCGGGAAGGAGTTGCCGCCGGCTTGCCGCAAAATATGCAGCGCTGGCTGTTTTGATGATGCAGCTTGGCGCAACGGACCTGTGCTGCGCCCTTGGTGCGCAGATAAACTTCCGCCGCTGACAGCATGCCGATGAGCGGGCCGATGAAATAGATCCAGAGATGATGCCAGTAGTGAGCCGGCACGGCGGAGGCGAAAGTGCGAGCCGGATTCATACTCATGCCGGAGATCGGCGCTTCGACGGCAATGTAGAGCGCGACGAGAAGGCCGGCGCAGATTCCGGTTAGAGCGTGCCATCGCCTGTGGTTCGACACGTGGAGAATGACCGACATCAAAATGAAGGCGATGGCGATTTCACCAAGAAACGCCGCCCACGGCCCCAGCTCACCCGGTATGGTGACCACGTAATTGACCGAAGGATGGGAAACCCACGCCGCCAGAGCCATGGACGCGAGGGCTGCGCCGATGAGGCCACCGGCAAAGTGGCTTACCATGTAAAAAAGCGCATCGTAGCGCGCGACCTTGCCTAAGCGAAAAAATGTAAGTGTGGTCGCCGGATTGATGTGCGCACCGGATCGCTTTCCCCAGGGGGAATAAATGATGGCGATGGCAGTCCCGCCCATCGCCAAACCCATCAACAATCGGCGCAGCGTGGGATCGGGCACGGCCTGATGGATCGCCGACGCGGGATGTTCGAGGAGCGTTCCGAAGGAGAACGCCGAGATCATAAACAGGCCAAGGCATGCGCCTTCGATCAAATATTCAGGCCAGTGTTGCTTCAGTAGCTCGAGCATATGCTAAGCGGAGCGCCGGAGAGTAAACAAGTCGAAATAGCAGGACTGTGACTTGCAGAGCTGCTAGTTCAATCGGATCACGTTTTTTATGCCGCTGGCTCGGCCGGTTAGAAGGTCACGATGGTCTTTCATCGAGAAACGGCCGGTGATCAGAGACCTCACGGCGTCAGGCCAACGCTTGGCAAAGATGCCAATGTCTCGGATCGAACCTTCGAAGGCGTCCCGACCGGCGTTGACCGTGCCGATGACGACCTGGTTTTTGAGCACCAAGTTGCGCATCATCAGGTCGGTATCGACTTCCACCGGCGCTTTTCTTCCCGGCACGCCGGTGAAGATAAAAATGCCATTGGTGCCGAGCTGTTCGATCATGTCGAACGCCAGCCGCGACGCTCCGGTCGCTTCATAGACTAAATCCACGTTGCCGATCTCCCGCGCCAGCGCTTCCAGCGTGTGGGTTTCCGCCGAGATATATTTGGCGCCGATCCGTTGCAAGACATCGGACTTTGCATTCGGAGCCGGCTCGCGAGCGTAAACGTAAGTGTCAAAATCCTGATTGACAAGAGCCATGGCGCCGAGCAAGCCGACGGGACCGGCGCCGAGGACAATGGCTCGATGACAATGGGCCTGAGCTTTGCCGGGCTGTTTGGCGCAGCTCCAGGGTAATCGTTGCTGTACATGCCGGACTTGGATCAAGGCTTTTTCAGCGATCGTCAACGGTTCCACCAGCACCGCCACGTCGCGCAACTCCTGCGGTACCGGGTTCATGTAGATCTCATCGTCGACGACATACTGGGCCATGAAACCATGCTGTTGTTTGATGCCCCGCTCGGTGAAATCACCCGTGAAGCAGAAGTCCTGCCGCCCGTTGGCGCAGGCCATGCAGTAATCATGGGGGCATGGCCGTCGAACCATGGGGACTACCAGATCGCCGATCTTTACTCTTGTCACCTGCGCGCCGACGGCGACAACTTCGCCGAGCGACTCGTGGCCGATGACGAGATAGTCGCTGCCCACAGGCGGTGTGCCGTATTCGAACGCGCAAATTTCTCTGTCGGTGCCGCAAACACCGGCTTCGAGCATACGCAGCTTGACGTCGGTAGGCTTTGAAATGTTTGGCTCGGGCTGATCGATGAGGCTTATTTGCTTGGACGAAGGCATGACGGCGATGGCTTGCATTGGAATTTCTCCTCTGCGGATTTGCGGCCCCGCCATTTGCAGGCGTGTAAGGCGGGCTTTAGCGATTAGACGCCCGCCGGCCGATAAAAGGTGCGGCTTTTTTCCAGCTCAGCGCCGGTTGAGTCGCTTTCGCGGTGGCAGCAAAGAAAGATCGGGGGTTGTATTGCGCTGCGTTCGGCGCGCCAAAAATTTTCTCGTTAGATCGATCGTTGCTTTGTAGGTTTTCAGGAAGGCGACGCAGTCCGGACAAATTGCCAGGTGGTTCTCAAAAGCCAAGAGTTCGCGGCCGTGCAAATCAGAGGACAGGTAGCGTCCGATGAGATCGACCTCTTGCTTGCAGCTGTCAAAAAGCGTTTTTCCACCCCGCAATTTTCGCCTGGCGCGCGGATGCGTCGATGGTTCCCTTGGTTTAAGCCCGGATGTGCGGCGATTTGCGAGTTTCACGATATCAATGGACTCCTCCGAACGCGAGCAAGAATCGAGGCGTTAGGTCCGTGCCGTGGCTGCGGCCTAGCGATTGGCTTTGGCAGCGGGCTCATCGGCAATTAACCGAACCGGAGCGAGCGAACGGACCATCCGCGCGTTGCAGTCATCGAAAATTCGCCGTATCGATGCGACGACTACGGCGTCGTCATGGGTAGTTTCCAGGAGTTTACCGATGAGATCCAAGAAAGTTGTTCTAAGGATTGCTTTCTTCGACCGGGTTCGCGTGGCTGCCCGGGTTTTTGAATAGTTCATGATTTTGGCCTCCCTGAAAATTGAGTATTGCTGATTGGATGCCAAATCGCCCCGGAAAGTTGCAAAGTCTGAAAAGATTTAGCCACAGCGACTTCGTATCTTAAAATGCACACCTTGAATCCGGGTGGCCTGATAGGCGTCGGGAGACGAGAACGAGGCGAAGTTATGGGTAGCTGCGGAAGGCCATTGCGGGTTACGGCACGGTTATACCCCCGCCCATCGCGCTCTTCGGCGCATGGAGATTTCCCTCTGCCTGCTCTCGAACAGATTGCCTGAAACGTTGTTGGAGTCCTTCGACAAGTCTCAAGACGAACGAACGAGATGGGTTACCATTGATGTTTATATCCGTGCGGCAGTCAAAGTCTT
>CAMLCX010000222.1 GCA_946478635.1 uncultured Pseudomonadota bacterium | reverse complement strand
CGACCACCGAGATCTACACTCTTTCCCTACACGACGCTCTTCCGATCTTTTCTCTAACGGACATGTTCGGATAAAGTTTGCGAATTGTCTCTCGTAAATTTCGGTTGGCGCTGCGGAAAATAAATTTTGCCTGACCGGCGAGCCGAATGGCGGAGTCCAAAGTCGTAGCCTCGACAAAATAGATATTGTTTGGCTCCTCGAAGTTGCGCAAGCGCGTTCGCCGCAGATCATAGCGTCCGGAAAAGCTGATGACCGCGAGCTTGGTGATCTCCGCCGGCAATGTCATCGGAGGGTTCGCCGCCGCATAGCTCTCGCCAGGTCCAGCACGCGCAAGAGAGCTCAAGAGATCTGCGCCGACTAAATAAACCGGCAGGTTGTCGCGCGCTATTTCCAAACCCATGACGCGCGGCTCATAAAGCATGACCCGCATGGCCGCAGCATTCCGCGGCTCCAAGTCGAAATAGAAGTAGAGGTTCACTGCGGCGATGAGCAACAATAGGGGCCACGCCAGCAGACTTATGCGTTTCGGCGGCAAATATTTTTCGGCGGAGGCTGTAATCTTTTGCAGACCCAGGCCGATTAGGATGAACGTGGGAATCATGACCGCGGCGGTTCGGTAGACATAAGGCGCGCCCTCCTGGCTGAGGGAAAATATTCCGGGAACGAAGTTGACCGCAAAGGCGAAGGCGGTAAGGCGAATCGCGGAATTTTTGAGCCGCAACATTTCGACCAAACCGACGATGAACACTATTCCGCTCAGCGGGTCAAGCATCGCCAGGCCGGGGTAGTTGTCGCGGGCATAGATCCCCCCCTGGATGAAGAACATCAGTGCATGACGCCAAGCGCTGTCGATGATGTTCGCCAGGGGAGTTGCGCTGTTGAGGACGCTCAGTTCCGCCGTCCGTATCCAAAAAGCATTGGGATGGGCGAAGTAATAGACAAGCAAGGGGAAGGCCACCAGCGTGCCGCCAGTAGCGAAGGCAAACAAATGCCGACTGATCGCCTGGCGGTGATCTGCGCGCCGTTCCCAATACAGAAACGCCAGCAATGAAAGCACACAGATCCGGGCGCCGAGATAGCCGTAAAGACAGACACCGGCAGTAACCCCCGACAAATAGGCGTAAAAGAACCGGAGACGTTGCAGTGCGAGCAGTAGCAGCCAGATCGCCAGGGCGAACGTCATAATCATGAAAGAGACGTCCCAACCATAGCGGCTCAAGCGCACGGGCCAGTGCGCAAAGACAAATAGCAAAGCCGTCCAGAATGCGACCTGTTCGGTAAAAATAAGCCGGCCGATGAGAAACACCGCGACGCAGGCGATGATGCCAGGGAGGACCGAGAACAACTTCATGCTCGAATAGCTGGCGCCGAAGAGCTTGACGATTATCGAATTGAAATAGAGGTAGAGATTGGTTGTTTCGACCCAGCCCTCGACCGCCAGCGGCGTCTGGCCGAATAGGTCGAAGGGTTTTTGCAGGAGGTCAATAGTGTTGTGGAGAGTGAATAGTTCGTCAACGTAAGGCCCCAAGGGGAGCTCGGATATTTTAAACCAGCGAACGATCGTGGCGGCGGTCAAGACAACGAGCAAGCGTGTGTAGGGGAAGTGCCCATGATCCGTCACGGATGAAGTATCCGCCGACCAGAAGTAGTATCCCCACAGGGCGATGCCGGCGAGCCAGGGTAGCGCCACCCACGAGCTGTGCAGGTTGACGGCGACTGTCAGACAGATGATCCCGCCAAGACTGAATAGAACCGGTAGACGCAGGAAACGTCCCACGACCAGGGTTGGCGCCTGCCTTCCGCGATCGGCGGCCAACCGGGGCGAATTTTTACGCTTCACTGGTCTTTTCGGCACCGCCCAGTCCCTTAGTCAACGTGCCGCGCAGCTCTCATGCCGAACGCGGTGTCATGAGCAAGCAGTGGCTGCGCGCCGGTGACGCGCGGGCGCAGAATCGAACCGAGACAGAATAGATTTGTGAACAAGGGAGAAGCGTAATTCAAAATCCGCGTGACGGGACAGTGTGGCGCAGTCATCCTTGTGCCACGAGCCGTCCCATCCAGCTGACGGCTAGACCTAAAACCAGGAAAACGAGGGTCAGGGGGTTGCGTTCTTCAATCCGGTGCACTTGCGGCAGAATATCGGCGGTGGCGATGGCCAGGAATGTGCCGGAAGAAATGCCGATGGCCACGGCGATATTTTCCGGCGAGAGAGCGCGGAAAAATAAATACGCGAGCAGGGCGCCTACGGGCGTGGTCAGTGAAAATAGCAGGCTGAGAATCGCCACTCTGCGCCGGTTCCAGCCGGCCGATAGAAGAATCGACGTGATGGAGATGCTGTCGGGCATCTTGTGAACGATGACGGCCAGCAAGACCACTCCGCCAAGCTGCGGCAGCATCAGTCCCGCGCCGAGCGCCAGGCCATCGAGCAAGCTGTGCAAAGAAATGCCCAAGAAAGCCGGAATACCCATATGGTGAATATCGCAGTCCCGCTCCTCACAGGCGTGGACGAAAACAAAGCGCTCCATCACGAATATCAGAAGAAATCCCGCCAGGATCGGCCAGCCGATATCTTCGCTGAGCACTCGGGTCTCGGGCAGCATGTGAAAAAATACCGCTCCCAAGAGAACTCCGGCGCTAAAGCTCAAAAGCAGCGCCAGGGCGCGCTGCGATAATTCGCGGAGCAGAGGTAAAAAGCTGCCGAGGAGGGAAATAAAGATAACCGTGGGTAGGTAGAATGCCAACGATGCCATAGTGTTCACCAACGCGTGGAAGCTAACATAGCGATGTGGGTGCCGCAATCTTTTTGGCGCAAATGCGCCGAGAGGAGTCGCGGCAGCGATCGAGAATTGTTGATGGCCGCATTGCGACGGCACAAAACTCATGTTAATTACTGCAACTCGTGGAGGGAAAAACTTCGTGATTGCAAGAAATTTAATCGTCCTCGCCGGACTTGTGTTTTTGACAGGCTGCTCATTGGCTGCGCCGGAGTCGAGGGCGACCGCTGAACTCAAGGACAGAAATGGCAATACCGTCGGCAGAGCGGTATTCCGCGAGAGCTCCGGCGGCGTGACCCTCCGCTTAGACGTAAGAGGTTTGACCCCCGGCCTGCACGCGGTGCACGTTCATGCGGTCGGTAAATGCGAGGGGCCGGCTTTCACGACGGCGGGCGGACATTTCAATCCTGCCGGAAAAAAACACGGCCTCAAAAGCTCCGATGGCGCGCACGCGGGAGACTTGCCGAATATGTTGATTGCGAAGGATGGCTCCGGTCGATTCGAAACCAAAACCGACGCCATTACGCTTAAATCCGGCGCCACGTCTCTCTTCGATAGCGACGGCAGCGCGCTGGTTATCCACGTGGGCGTCGACGACTATACAACCGATCCGACCGGCAACGCCGGCGACCGGGCTGCCTGCGGTCTGATCGTCGCCGGCGGCGATTGACATCGTGCCGGCAGCAATCAGTTAGCTCGTCAGCTTCTTTAGATTTTGGAAATCCTCGATGACGGCGAAATCCTGCTGAAATTTTTCCAGCCGTTCGCCGATCTGTTGAATCTTTTCCTGGTTTAGATTTCCCAGGAACTCTCCGGCCTTGGCCAGATAATCGATTTTTTGCGGTTCGATCTTCATCAATCGCGCCGCGGTGGCGTCCACCGCGACCAGGTCGTCGCCAAAAATCAGCACGCCGCTATTTTTGGCCCGCCCTTGCAGCGGGCCGTTTCCCTCCATGCCGACAATCCCGTCGACAATGGCGAACTGGGGCAACGGCAGGGAGCTGTTGATGTCGAGGATACTTTTGTGGATGCCCTGCCAGTGAAGAATATTTTTCGGCCATCCATAAACGATCCCGGGAACGACGCCGAACATATTTTTTAAGGACAACGTAACGCCGACCCAATGATGGGTTTTCAGTTTCGGCATGGATACGAGCAGGTCGGCGTTGTACAAGGACTCAGGCAAGTACAATTGTTTCAGTGCGGTAAAGCTGCTGCGCAGCGGCGTCGCTCTCACGTTGTCGGTGTTGAGATCGATGTAATGCACTCGATGTTCCCGGATGACATCATACAATCCGGAGGCCGACAACAAATACTCGTTGTCGCGCCGATGACCGGGTCCCTCGGCGACGATGACCTGCGCGGCTCCCAAGCCGCGGAACGAATCGATGGCGGCTTCAATCACCGCCGGGTGGGTATTGATCACGCCTTTCGGATCGAATTCCACGAGATTGGGCTTGAGCAGGATTCTTTTGCCTTTGACATCCAAGCCGCAGATCCGGATGCCTCTCGCGATGGTATCTTTGAGCGGCTGGTCGTAACGACTTGCCGGCAAAATAGCGACTTGGGAACCGGCCTTTTTGCGAAACGCATCGCGCTGCCATCGCACGGGTTGCTCACAGCCAGGAACCCAGGGATAGAGCGAGCCGAGGGCTGAGTATTTGAGAAAATCGCGACGCAACATACCGTTAAATCCGAAACGGATTTGCCTTGCCGGCGAGTGCCGGCAAAGCGAGCGCGAGGGTTTTGGTCTCGCCGAGAAAGCCGTTCTTTTCGAAGCTTTTTTCGATGCGCGACTGCCACTCACCAATGTCTTGGCCGTATAGACTCAGACATAGAGCGGCCCAGCTCGCCGCCAAACCGGAATTCGCTTCGGCCGCGGTTTTACGCAGCGTGTTGAGACTCTGCTGATTCGCCGCTTCGGCGGCGCGGTCTTGCAAGGCAATCAGCGCAACGGCGGTAACGTCCGGGTACGGCCACAGCGCGTAATCCAAAACTTTGGAGTTGCCGTAATTCCAGCCGCCGCCCTTGCACATGCGGTCGTAGATCAGCGCTTCGCCCTGGCGAATTCTCTCGTTCAGATTGTCGTCCGAAAGTGACGGCCTGACTTTTTTCAGCGCGGTCAAGGCATAGCTGGTCGGTTCCACCCAGCTAAATGAATTGGGCACCCAGGACCAGCCAATCAGATCATTGTTCAATTCATTGATGTTGGATTTACCGCGTGCCCACAAAATAAGTTTGGCGAGAATTCCGGGAGCGCTTCCCTCCTGCTGAACCAACCAGCGCGCCCCGTCGTGCACGCGCTTTTGGTGCTCGGGAAATGCGCTTAGAGCGATGATCGCCAAAGCGGTGGTCCACGAACCCGCGGTCGCGACATCATTCAAGCGCCAACCGCCGTCGGGATTTTGATGCGCAGTCAACCATAGCACGCCGCGCCGGATGCTGTCGTCAACTGAACGCGCGCCGATCGCTTTGAGCGCGCTGAGGGCCAGCGAGGTCGCCTCCGTATGGCTGCTCCGGTCCTGCGTCGCTCCCCAGCCCCCGTCGGGGTTTTGCCGGCTGATGAGCGCATTTAATACGGGGTCAATCATGCGTTTCAATAATTGAACAGACTTTATTTTAAGGCATTGGCTCATCGGATGCCACTATTAGTCTCCCGTGGTGCGGCTGGCGGATTGAAGAGCAACTCCATGGGTTTTTCATCAAATGCGCGGAGTAGGACTTCCAGGTCTTTAGAGAAAATGTAGCCGCTCCTGACCGGTTTTTAATTTTTGTTCGGCTTCGTCGATGCGCGCCGGAGTGCCGAGATCCTGCCAAAAGCCGTCGAACAAGAAGCCGAAAAGCCTCTCCCCGGCCATCAACATGCGCGGATAGGTATCTTTGGTGGTGCTGAATTTGTGCGCGGGCCCAAGGTCGTCCATGTGCTCAAAAATGCTCGGATCGAGGATCTGGACGCCGGTGAACATCAACTTGCGTAGTTGGCCGACCGGCTTCGCCGGCGCTCTGCTGTCAAGAAAACGGCGGATCTGTCCGGTGGAATCTATGTCCATCGAGCCGTAATCGTCGGCGCGTTCGTCGGTGCGAAGGACCAGCGTTGCCGCCGCATTCATCTTGCCGTGGAAGTCGATCAGCGTCGCCAGGTTCAAATCGATAAGCGCGTCGGTATTGATGACGATGAAGGGGCCGTCTTGGAGAAACTTTTTGGCTTTGAGAAGTCCCCCGCCGGTGTCCAGCAATTGTGCTTCTCTCGAATAATTGATCTTCAAACCCAGGGACCTGCCGTCGCCCAGGCGACTCTCGATCTGTTCGCCCAGGTGATGCAGGTTGATGATGATGTCCTTGATGCCGTAATGGCGCAGCAGCAAGAGCGCATACTCGATCATGGGCCGGCCGGCAACCGGGACCAACGCTTTGGGCATGCCGTCGGTTGCCGGGCGAAGACGCATTCCCTGACCGGCCGCCAGCACCATGGCTTTCACTGCATTGCCTCGAAGTGCTCCTGAAGCAGCGGCAAAATACTTTTCGTTTGCGGAGTCAGAGCGAAGTTGCGCCGCAACCGGCGAGCGGTGGGCGCGATGAATTTCCTGTAACCGGGTTTACCTTTTACCAAGTCGAGGTAGTAAAAGCGGCCGACGACCTTCAAGTCTCGCTGAATGGCCGACAGGCGATAAATTTCGAAAAATTCCTCGACATCAGCCGCGGGCCCGCCAACCTGCCGGCTCCGGTCCATATAATAGCGCACCAGGCGCTCCTCCAATTCCGGACGGATGACGCTGTCGGTTATCCGGTCGTTGAGCAGCGATGCCAGGTCGTATTGCGGCGGCGCCAGCAAAGCGTCTTGAAAATCAATGACGCGGACCGCGCCGTCATGAATCATGAGATTCCAGCTGTGATAGTCGCGGTGACTCAAGCACGCGCTCCGGCGCTCGAGGATCGCGGCGATCTCGCTGAAGGCCTTTCGCAGAATAGCCAGTTTACGGGCGCTGATCTTGGCGCCCGGCCGTTTTACCAAACCCCACTCGATGAAATGCTCGAACTCCCAAAGGTACAGTTGCGCATCGAATCGCTGTTGAAAGGCGATGCACGAGTTGTCGCGTCTTTGCGTGCCGCCTTGATGTAGATGTACCAGCTCGTCGATGGCTTTTTGGTACCAGGACAGGACGCCCTGATCCGACAACCCCTGGACTTGATCCCAGAGCGCCGTATCGCCGAGATCCTCGAGCAGGAGGATGCGGTCGCTTTCCCAGTGGCCGTACAGCGCCGGCACTTTGATGCCGATCTTCATAAGGAAGCGGTGTACATTAAGGAAGGGCAACTCGCGCGGACCTTCCTGAAAGATGGCCAATTCCTCGCTGGAGAGCGGTAAGCCGGTGCCTTCGGGAAGCTCCATGACGATGACGGACGCGGGTGCCCCCGGCGCGTCCACTCGGGCTCGATAGTAGCGCCGGCTTGAGGCGTCGCCCGCCAACGAAGCGAGTGAAGACACTGTGGCGGCGCTGCCAAACAGAGTCCGAATTTTGTCGTGGAGAAGTTGCCTAAACGGGTCGGTCACCTTGGGCTTTGACCTTGTTCCGGGGATCTGAATCGAAGATTGGCGAATGTCGATGCGCCGACGACGTCGATGCGCTAAACCTCTCAGGAACCGCCGAAGCCGATCGTCACTTTTCCGGCCTCGACGATGACGGGAACCTGGCGGCGACCGTTGGAAAGTTTCAGCATCCGGGCTAGTGCCTGTTCGTCTTCGAGCACGTTCAAGTACTCAAACGGGACCTTGCGCCGAGCGAAGGCCTCCCGGGCCCCGGCGGTGTAGGGTCAAAGATCTTTTCCGAAAATGACGACTTCTTCGTTCATGTCGCTCGACAATGCGGCC
>CAMLCX010000221.1 GCA_946478635.1 uncultured Pseudomonadota bacterium | reverse complement strand
AGCCTTCTGCTCCCTCACCCCCGTGTCCAGCCAAGAAGATGTGGCGCATGATTAGTTTGAAAAAGAGGGGAGCGGGGAGACTTGTGGCTGCAATCACGAGGAAAGGATGCAGCGAACCTCTAGCCAGGACACTAACATATTAGTCGCAGTAATATTCCAACTGATAGCCGTTCGGGTCGGTGAAATAAATCGCCGTCTTGCCGCGCCGGCCGTCGATCTTGACGCCGTGCGCTTTGAGGGTCTTTTCGGTATTTTTAAGTCCCGCCGGTGTCACCTTGAAGCCGATGTGCTCCAATGACTGGGTGCCCGAGGGCCGCGCGGCGCTTTTTACAAAATTGATCAGGTCGCTGCTGCCGGGCGTGGTGAGAAAGAGCATTTTGGGGGGATGACGGAACGCGACTGTGAGGCCCAAGACTTCCGTGTAAAATTGTTCCGTCTTTTTGAGATCGCTCGCTTTTAGCGCGATATGGCTGAGACCCTTGGTTGCCATGGCGGAAACCTCCGTGACGATGACGCTGCTATTCCGATTCTATAACGCGCCGTCCATTTTGGAGCAACCAGAGATCCTTGCTTTTACAACTCTCCTGAGGCTTGGTAGTTTAGGTTTGCTACTGGTTCTTGTTCCGCTTTCGATCGAACTCTCCATTGATGCCGGCGCCAAAAACAAAAACAAAGCTGTTCTACGGCTGGTACATCGTCGCCGTCGGATTTCTTTCCCACGTGGCCTGCGCGTTTCACATGTCGAGCACGCTCAGTGTTTTTCTTAAACCGCTGACCGACGACTTGGCTGTCTCGCGCGGATTGTTTTCGCTCTTGCGCTCGGGAGAGATTCTGATCGGGGCCGGCATGGCTCCGCTGGTTGGTCCATTGGTCGATCGCTACGGCGGCCGCTGGCTGATGGCTGGCGGCGCGTTGATGGCCGGCACCGGGTTCGTTCTGCTGAGCCAGGTGGGCTCGTTCTGGCAATTTCTCGCGCTGCGCTGGGCGCTCATTGCCATCGGCGGCGTCTTTATGTGCCATATCGTAGTGAGCGTCACGATCTCACGCTGGTTTGTGCGCCGGCGCGGCCGCGCCATCGCGATCGCGAGTCTGGGCCAGGGCTTTTCCAAAGTTTGTATTCCATTAGTCACCGCTTCGCTCTTTGTCTGGGTCGGATGGCGCGGGACCTGGTCGATTTTCGGCGTTCTCACACTGGTACTCATCGTCATTCCGGCGCTGATTTTCATGCGACGGAGCCCGGAAGACATGGGCTTAAAGCCCGACGGCGATGAGCAGCCTGAGAGCGATCGTGCAGTCGCTCATCGGCGCACATCGCAGAGCGAAGGTACCGGCGAGGACATCATTTGGACATGGCCGGAAGTCATCCGCACGCATACGTTTTGGATCGTTTGCTTTATCTACGGCATGGCCAACGTCGGCATTGCCGGTCTCAATCTCCATGTGTTTGCTTACGTGACCGATATCGGCTTTTCCACGCTGGTGGGGGCGACCGTACTCAGCATCATCGCTTCAACCCAGCTCGGTTCGACGCTCATCTGGGGTTTTCTCAGCGAGCGTATGCAGATCCGCCATTCGAGCATGGTGATGTTTTTAGTGCAGGCAATCGGTCTTGGACTGGCGATTGCCACGAGCGAAGTGGTGTTCTTGTATATTGGCTTTACGCTCTACGGCATTGGCCTGGGTGGTGGCTGGGTGTTGCAAGAACTCGTTTGGGCAAACTATTTCGGCCGTCTATCGCTCGGCATGGTGCGCGGTCTGGGTATTCTCGTCACCCACGCATTCGGCGCGGCCGGAGCCCCCTTCTTCGGATACTTGCACGACGCCACCGGCAGCTACGATTCGTCGTTCTTGGCGTTCGTGGTCGCCCTGACGATTTCCGCATTCCTCAGCCTAGTTGTACGCGCACCGCTTAAAGGCGGCGGAAGTCGGTTGACCGAACGCAAGGACCCAGCATAATGGGAATGTAAGTTGGAATCACGCTGAAATGGCTTCGTCTTCCCAAACATCCGTTGACTTGCGCTCAGAGCAGCCGCGCGAGGGCTTGTTCAAACTGATTCTTACCGGCCAGCTCGACGCATCAACAACCGGAACAGTTTGGCGCCGCGCCGAAACCGCGGTAACCCAGGCGAAGGCCAAAGACGTAGTCGTCGATGCCTCGGGTATCGATTATTGCGACGGCGCGGGAATCGCGCTGCTTGTGCACTTGCGCAACTTGCAAACTAAAGCAGGAGGAACCTTCCAACTCGACGGGCTCCGGCCCGAGTTCAGCAGTCTTTTCGAGGATTCCGTCCCGGAATCACTGGAAGAATCAGCAAGCGAGCGCCATCGGCCGCGCGGGTTCGCCGTTGAAATCGGCGAAGCGACGGTCGAGGTCTGGCTCGACATTCAAGTGCTGGTGAGCTTTGTCGGAGAGCTTTCTGTGGCGCTTGCCTATGCGGCCGTGCGCCCGCGCAGCGTGCGCTGGCGCGATGCTCTGGGTGTGGCGGAAGCCGTCGGCGTGAACGCTTTGCCCATCGTGGCGCTGATCGCCTTCTTGATGGGCCTGATTATGGCCTTTCAAGCCGCGGTGCCGCTGCGCCAATTCGGCGCGGAGCTTTTTATCGCCAATCTCGTCGGGCTGTCGATGCTGCGCGAGCTTGGGCCTTTGATGACCGCGATTGTCGTCGCCGGCCGCTCCGGCTCTGCTTTCGCCGCAGAGCTTGGCACGATGAAAGTCCGCGAGGAGATTGATGCGCTCAGGACCATGGGGCTTGATCCTGTTCGTTTCTTGATCGTGCCGCGAGTTGTCGCCGCTGTGTGCATGACACCGCTGCTGACGATCTTCGCGGATCTTGTCGGTTTGATGGGCGGTTCTGTTGTCATGCTTTCTCTGGGATTTCCGTTGATCACTTTCTTTCACCAAGTCCAGTACGCGGTGAGTTACGGCTCGCTGATTGGCGGCCTTATCAAGGCATTCGTGTTCGGCATTCTCGTTGCCGGCATTGGCTGCCTCAGGGGATTGCAGGCGAAAACCGGAGCGACCGCGGTCGGCGAATCCACCACGAGCGCGGTGGTGAGCGGCATCATCCTGATCGCGATCACCGACGGCATTTTTTCGGTGATCTACTATTACCTGGGAGTTTGATGGCGCTTGCATCAAAACAAGAACCGATCATTCGAGTGGAGAATCTCAAGGCGGCTTACGCCGACCAAGTTATTCTCGACCATGTCAATTTCGAGGTGTACCCGGGGGAAGTGTTCGCCATCCTCGGCGGCTCCGGTTGCGGCAAAAGCACGTTGCTCAAACATATGATCGGTCTTTACAAGCCGGCCGCGGGGAAGGTTCTGATCAACGGCCAAGATATCGCCGCCGTATCGGGCGAGGAGCGGCTTAAAGTCCTTCAGAAATTTGGCGTGATGTATCAAAGCGGCGCGTTGTTCGGATCGATGACGCTGCTTGAAAATGTCGCCCTTCCCCTGGAAGAATTTACCAACCTGCCGCCGGAAGCGATTCGACTGATCGCCAAGATGAAGCTCGAGCGAGTCGGTTTAAGCGGCGTGGCTGACCGCATGCCGTCAGAGCTGAGCGGCGGCATGCAGAAGCGCGGCGCGATCGCGCGCGCCATGGCGCTTGATCCGCGGCTTTTGTTTCTCGACGAGTTGTCAGCCGGATTGGATCCGGTCACTTCAGCAGAGCTCGACCAGCTCGTCTTAAGCTTGTCAAAAAGTTTGCGCATTACCTTTGTGATCGTGACGCACGAGCTGCCGAGCATTTTCACAATTGCGGACAGGGTGATAATGTTAGATAAAGAAGAAAGGGGCATCATCGCAATGGGCAACCCTCAGGAGCTCCGCGATCACAGCCCGGACCCGCGAGTGAAACAATTTTTTACGCGTCAAGGACATTTGGGAACGTAGCAGCGTCTTATCGACATGCAGCTTCGCGTTGTTCGTGGAAAAACTTAGCTATTTTAAAATCGGGCTCTTCGTCATCAGTGCCATCGTCGTCGGTGCGATCGGCGCTGTGGTCCTCGGCGTCGGCACGGTGCTGCAAAAAAAAGCTCTCGTCGAAACCTATATCGACGAGTCCGTGCAGGGTTTGGACGTCGGTTCGCCGCTAAAGTTTCGCGGCGTGCCCGTCGGCAGAGTCGACCAGATCTCATTAACCAGCGCCGAATATGCGACGCGACGGCAATATGTGCTGGTGCGCATGTCAATATCGACCAACATGTTTCAATTTCCGGTGAACGATCCTAAGAGCGCGGCTCTCAAGCGCGAGCTCGATCGCGGATTTCGCGTTCGCCTCGCGCCGCAGGGCCTGACCGGTGTCGCTTATCTGGAGGCGGACTATTTGGATCCGGAGCGCAACGCGCCGCTGGAAATCGATTGGCAACCGGCCTATCCCTACATTCCTTCAACGACAAGCCGGATCACTCAACTGAGTGAAGCGGTCGAGCGCATTTTGCAAAACTTTGCCGACATCAATATTCCTCAGATCACCGGGAGCATCGAGAAATCGCTCGGGGCGATGACCAAGCTGGCGGAGAACGCCAACGTGGAGAAGATTGGCGCGCAGGCCAATTCGTTATTGACCGAAGTGCGCGAGACCAACCGCCAAATCAACGCTCTGGTTAGCAGCCCGGAGCTGAAATCGGCGCTTGCCGACGCGTCGGCGACCGCCGGCCGGGCGCGCCAGATCATCGAGCGCGCCGAAAAGCCGATCAACCAAATGTTGGCCGATCTGCCGCAGGCCGCAGAAAGCATGAACCGCTTGGTAAAACGTTTGGATGCGGTTTCCAGCGACCTCCCCGAAACCAGCGCGCAGCTGCGCCAGGCGTTGCAGCGCATGAACCGCCTGGTCGCCAGCCAGCAGCGGGATATCGAGAAAACCATGGAGAACCTTCGCGGCATCTCGGATAACATGAAAGAGATCACCGACAACTCGAAAAAATATCCATCGCAAGTTCTTTTCGGCGCGCCGCCGCCGCCGTCCAAGGTCATGCAAAAATGAACCGATGCCACGGCCACATCGCGCGCGCTGCTTTGCTGCTATTCGTTTTGTCTGCCGGCTGCGTCAACCTCGAGCGGAGTTATCCTGAGAAGCGTTATTTCGTTGTCGAGCTCGGTGAAAGCGCGCAGCGGTCGAACTCAACCGGCGACAAGACACTGCTGGTTTCAGGTCTGCGGATCTCACCGCGCTACGCCGACAAAAGCTTCGTTTACCGCACGTCTGAGTCCGGCTACGAAGCCGATTTCTACAATCAGTTTCTGACCTCACCGGACACCATGCTGAGCGAAGAAGTGCGCCGAGGCCTGGCTGCCGCCTCGCCGGCCTTCAAATACGTCATTGGACCGTCGAGCCAGCTGCAGCCGAATTATGTTTTGGAAGGTTCGGTCAACGCACTTTACGGCGATTTTCGAAATCTGGATAAGCCTGCCGCTGTGCTCGAGATCGAGTTTTTTTTGCACAACGAAGACAGCGCCAATCCCGGTATCGTCCTGCAAAAACGCTACGTGAAAACGGTTCCGTTAAGCGGCCGCTCCCCCGAAGCCCTCGTTAAAGGCTGGAGCCAGGGGCTGGGATCGATCCTGACCGATCTCAACACTGACCTGGAAAAAATCAAATCATAACCGCTGTCAATTGCGCCAGCGGATTGTGTCCGTGCAAGAGCCAGCCTCGTGTCACCCACGTCAGCGGTCTTTTCGGCTGCCGAACTTGCGCAAGCATGAAATAATAACCAGAGTGAGCGCCACTAACAATGCGACGACAATCGTGAGCAGGTGCAGATTGACGCGCGTGGCGGGCTCTCCCCATAGGGGAACATTCGCCAATTCGGTTTGGAAGCTGGCCTTGTCAAAATCGTAGATGTAAATGTTTTGCCACTCGAAGCAGCTGATGGGCTTTGCAAAAGCGATGTCGTCTCTTCGCGTGTTTGTCGGAACATCAGCGGCCTTATAGATGCAGGTGTTGAATTGCAGGGCGACATTTCTTACGCCGGCTCCGCCAACGAACGCTCCGGCGGGATAATCAGCCATGTAAACGACCGGTGTTTGCGGTTTTTCCATTCCGTAGTATTTCTGTGCCGCGGAATCATAGGAGCCAGGTTTGTTCCATCGCAATAAATAAAATCTGCCGTGTTCGGGATCGCTGTTGTAGACGGGATCGGTGTCCTGGGAGTCGATCACCCACTGCCTAAAGCAAAAGGGAATCTCTTCCCCGAAGCTTGTTACGGTGTCGCTGACGCGCCTATGGATCTCGCCTCGCCGATCTCTGAAGCTATCAAAGACGCAGCCTTTTTTGAATTGGACGATGGCGTATTTCTCGAGCGCTGCCACGGAATCGGTTTCGTATTCTATGATGACGCCGTTGCCGTAGGTGGGATAATCGGGGTCGTCAGTGAACCAGATTTCGTTGACCATCTGCGTGAGGGTGAATCTCTTGAGATCGCAGGTATTCGTCAAGCGGCAGCGCGAATTCAAGAAGACCTGTTTTGTCTCTGACAGAGTGTGAACATGCCCTTTTCCAGTAAAGTCGCCGTAAGAAATTCCCCCGAGGAGAAAGATCAAGAGAATATTCCACGTTAAGCTGCGTTCCAATAGTTTCATGTTCAAGTAATGCTCGATGCTGTTCAAATCGTTCAACCGCTACGCTACGTTCAAAACGCTCAGGAAGACAACAGGGAAGAAGCGGATGGTTCAAGAATTCTAGCGTTCAATCAATACTCGTTCTGCCGACGACCGTAGCCAAAACAATAAATTCCGATTATTGTACGGTGATTTGTTACCGGCGGTCACGGCCGCCGGCGGGTTCCATGGGAGGTGCAACATGACCGAAGTTTTGCCTGTGGCTGAAAGCGATAGCGGCACCGCGCCGCGCGCGTCGTCGAATATTCGCCATCTTTGCCGGATGGAGATTGCGGGCGGGGGACAGATCGTCATCGATGGAAATTATGCCTACATCGGCCATCAACACCGGCCGCAGGGAACGACCATCCTCGACATTTCAGACCCGCGCAAGCCGAAGATTCTCAGCACGCTCACGCCCGGCCACCCATGGTCGCACTCGCACAAGGCGCGGGTCGTCGGTGACCTCATGGTGGTCAATTCCGAGTTCGAGCGCGGCGATGGCGGCCGGCGCGAGGAATATCCCGACGGCGGCTTTCGCATCTATGACATCACGGACCGGACCAACCCCAAGCTCGTGAGTTTCGTGAAAACCCACGGCAAGGGTGTGCATCGCTTCGATGTCGACGAGAACTACGCCTATATCTCCACCGAAATGGCGGGCTTCGTCGGCAACATCCTGGTCATCTACGATATCCGCAGCCCGTCCAAGCCGGTGGAAGTTGCGCGCTGGTCGATGGAACGGCAGAATGTGGCGGGCGGAGACCCACCGCATTCGAAGCGGGCCGAGCATCGCCTGCACCATGCGCTGCGTTGCGGCACCGAGATGTATGCCGGCTGCTGGATGTCCGGCATCTCGATCATCGATGTGAGCGACATCAGCGCGCCGCGCACGCTGTCGCGCTACGAGTATGACCCGCCTTGCCCGGAACCGACCCACACCTTCCTCAAGGTGCCGCACCCGATCGGCGGCAGGCGCATCGCGGTATCGACGGAAGAAGAGCGCTCGCACCGGGGCGCCGACGCCGGCCAGCCGCACGCGCCGCTGCGCACCTGGG
>CAMLCX010000220.1 GCA_946478635.1 uncultured Pseudomonadota bacterium | reverse complement strand
TGAATCACTTCGTGGTGAAAACTCTTTCCCATTTGGTTGCGGCTCTGCTGCGCTAAGTTCTTTGCGGTTAAATCCTCTTTCTTCCTACCCCACGTAGCGCAGTCCCTCGACGATGCGCGTGGTCAAAACCCGGCGCAACGGGATCAACGATGCGATCATTCCGACGGCGAAACCGGCGGTGCAGCCGATTAAGATCGTCTCGGGCTTGATGTAAAACACCGGAAACCAACCCTTCGGCAGCGCGCCTTGAAATCCCTCGACAGCGGGAATGGTCACCAACAGACCCAGCGCGCTGCCAAAGATCGACAGGATCATCGACTCGCCGCTCAGCAATAGAAACAACTGGCGGCCGGAAAAGCCCAATGCTTTCAGCACGGCGAACTCATGGGTGCGCTCGCGCGCCGACATGACCATGGTATTGCCGACGACCAGCAAAATAATGCCGATGATCACGAAGGACATGATGTTCATCGCCGTGATGACCGCACTGGCAGCGGACAGGAAGCTTTGCTGGAACGCGCGCTCGGTTTCAGTTTTGGTTTCTGCCCGCGAATTGGCAAATAAATTGTCGATATCCTGCGAGATCCGAGCCGAACTATCGGGATCATCAACCCGCACAATGTACCACCCGATCTCACCGGATCTTTGCGGCATCTCTTGACGCACCCGTTCGTCGACATATTTGTAATGAAACATCATCGACGACGGATCGGTGGTTTGATCGCGCGGGTGGTAAATACCGCGAACGACAAATTCCCACTGGCCGGGATAGACATCCCCTTCCATCTGCATAATATCGCCCAGTTTGAGGTTGTAACGTTCGGCGATCTCGATGCCGATGATGGCGGCGTTGCGCTCGCGCTTGAATGCCTCGAACTGATCGCGCTCTATCAAAAACTCCGGGTAAACTTCGAAGAACGTATCCGAATCGACCGCGAGACGGGCGAAAAACTGGTTCTTGTCGATGTAGACGCCGGAAAACCAAACTGCGAAAGTAACCTTGTTCACTCCCGGCACTTGCGCGATGCGGTCGCGATAAGCCAGCGGCAGCGGAAAAACGAAAGACACGGCATGCCGTGTGATCAGCCGGTTCGCCGCCGATGCCTCGACTCCGGCGTACCAAGCAGTAACCACCGTTTGCAGCAGGGCGAAAGCCATCACCGCCACTCCGACACCGATGATTGTCAGCAGGCTTCTCAGCTTATGACGCAGCGTGTTGCGCAGAAGAAGTTTCAACAGCTCCATAATTTTACTTCGAGATTGAACAGCAACATTGCAAACCGCTCAAAAAGATCTCAGAGGCGAGGCGCGCCAAGGATCGACGCGAGGAGGCGTACCGCGGCGGTACGTTGACGAGCGGCGATTGAGCGCAACGAAGCATATGACTCTTTGTGGGCGGTTTGCTACGCCAGTTCGCCCTTTTCCAAATGCCGCACGATGCGCGCGCGCTCGGCGGCGCGCGGGTCGTGAGTAACCATCAATATCGTCTTGTTGAGCTCGCGATTGAGCCGATCCATGAGATCGAGCACTTCCTCGGCCGAGGTCTTGTCCAAGTCTCCCGTTGGTTCATCGGCGACCAGGATCGCCGGATCGGTGACGATGGCGCGAGCGATCGCAACGCGCTGCTCCTGCCCGCCGGAGAGCTGGCGCGGATAGTGGTGCATCCGCTCGGCCAGGCCGACGGCGCTTAACGCCATTTCCGCATGGGCCCAGCGTTCCTTTTTCGAGAGCGGCGTCAAAATCAACGGCAACTCGACGTTTTCCAGCGCCGTCAGCACCGGGATGAGATTGTAAAACTGGAAAATAAAACCCACGTTGCGCGAGCGCCACACCGCCAGTTCCGTTTCGTTGAGTTCGCCGACTTCCACGCCCCCGATGAGAATCCGTCCCGCCGTAGGTTTATCGATGCCCGCGATGAGGTTGAGTAGTGTCGTCTTACCCGAACCGGACGGCCCCATGAAGGCAAGAAACTCTCCTTGAGGAATTTCCAGATTGATATTTCGCAATACCGGAATTTCCAAGCTATCGCGGTGATAGGACTTGTACAGTTCCTGCACTTGAATGAGAGGCGGCTCCATTGCGCGCTTGCCTACCTACTTAGCCTTAAGAGCCACCTTCGTGCCGGCTTTGATCTGGTCGTCGACTTTGCCGATGACCTTATCGCCTTCCTTGAGACCGCCGGTAATCTCGATCGAGCTACCGACTTTCTTTCCGGTGGTCACAGCTACCTCCACCGCTCGATCGTCTTTGATCTGAAAGACGACCTGGCGCCCGTCGCGGCTTGCCACTGCGCCAAAGGGAACCGTGAGCAGTGCTTTGCTATCCGTTGGTTCGGCGATCGCACCGGCGGCGAGAAAAGTAATCTTGGCGCCCATCTCCGGCAGCACGCGCTGGTCGTATTCCTTGAATTTGATCTTCACCATCACCGTCGCTTTGGCGCGGTCCGCCGTCGGCACGATGTTCCTCACGTAACCCGGATAGCGCTGCTGCGGATAAGCGTCGAGCGTGATTTCGCAGTTCTGCTGTGAAGCGACCCGCGTGATGTTCGCCTCGGAAACGTCCGCGTCGACCTCCAGGGACGACATATCCGCGATGGTCACGACCGCCGCCTTTGAGCTAGCGGCCCCCGCCAACGGCGCGACAATTTCACCGACGTCGGCGTTTTTCTTAAGCACGGTGCCGTCGAAGGGCGCGATGATGCGGGTATTATCCACGGCCACTTCCGTTTCTTTCGCGGCAAATTTCGCCGCGGCGATCGTCGAAACCACTCGTTTATAACGCGACTCGGCGATATCGTATTCCGCTTGCGCGATCATCTCTTGCTTGACCAAGGTGTTCATTCGCTCCAGATTCTTTTTCGCCTCGTAGAGATCCGCCTCCGCCACGCGGAGGTTTTCCCGCGCGCGTTCGCGTGATGCGATCACGTCGTCATCCTCGAGGCGCGCAATCACCTGGCCTTTCTTGACCTTGTCGCCTTCCTCGACGCCGAGAAAGACCAGCCGCCCCGTCCCCTTGGACGCGACCGCTGCTTTGCGTCGCGCCACCACATAACCGCTCGCCGTCAACACTGCGTTGGCCTGGGACGGCGAAGTCAGCGAAGCAGTCGCGAGTTGCACTTCGACGACCGGCCTAAACCATGCACCGAGCACGACGAAGACCGCCGCAACGGTTGCAATGACGCATCCCCAGAGGACAAATTTCTTGATCCGCTTCGAGCCACGAGGCGCCCTTGGATTCAGAGCCGCTCTGTCGATGCGCAAGGAAGATAGATCGGTGTCGCGAGTTGCCATTAAACAGATAAGACTACGGGGAAATTCCGCTTTTTCAAGATCAGATCGAAATGCTATCTTGAACGACAATGGCTAAAACGACAGCATGGAATCCGGACAGTTATGCGAAGAACGCGCGCTTCGTCTCGGATCTCGGCGCACCCTTGCTCGAATTGCTTCAGCCCAAGCCGGGCGAACTCATTCTCGATCTCGGCTGCGGCGACGGTGCGCTCACTGAAAAGATCGCAGCCGCGGGAAGCGCCGTTATTGGCGTGGATTCGAGCCGCGCATTCGTTGAAGCCGCCCATGCACGCGGGCTGAATGTCGCGCTGATGGACGGCCAGCAACTCGCGCTCAAACGACGCTTCGATGCGGTGTTCAGCAATGCCGCGCTGCACTGGATGAAGCAGCCGGAACGAGTCGTCGAGGGCGTGGCGCATTGCTTGAAGGCGGGAGGCCGGTTTGTCGGCGAATTCGGCGGCAAGGATAACGTGCAAACCATCCGCGCCGCGCTCCACGCCGCCCTGCGCGCACACAGTATCGATCCTTGGAGTGTCGATCCCTGGTACTATCCGTCGCCGGAAGAATATTCTGCATTACTCGGTCGATTCGGATTCACAATAAACTATATCGAACTGATTCCGCGCCCGACCAAACTTCCGGGCGACATCACTGCGTGGCTGGAGGTATTCGCCCAACCATTTGCGAAATCAGTTCCAAGCAATGAAAAACACGCGTTTCTCGGCCAAGTCCGTAACGCGCTCGCACCCGTTTTGTTGAAGCCCAATGGCAGTTGGTACGCTGACTACGTGAGGCTGCGCTTCAAAGCCATGCTTCGTCAATAGACTTCCACGCAGTCAACGATTTGAACGGCTTGAACTACTTGAACGATTTGAACCTCACTACACCTTGAACCCGCCGTAAACCACGGTCGTACCGAACTTCCAAAAGCAATCGACATCTTCGAATCCCGCCTCTCGCAGCCACGCAAGCTCCTCTTCGAGATAACCGTTGTTGTGCGGTCCGTGGTAAGTGCTGGGCGAGGCTGCTTTGGCCTCGGCTAAATTCGT
The DNA here is from genome assembly GCA_946478635.1 of uncultured Pseudomonadota bacterium. The sequence goes on along the minus strand of CAMLCX010000220.1, from coordinate 3,337 downwards.
TTTACCGCCGCTCGACTCTCTAACGTACCGATCGAGATATTCATCACGCGCCCGCCGATATCTTTCAACTAAAGCTTTAGTCCCCGCGCGGACGTTGTCGGCGTTTATAAAACAGCCGCCGGACCGAACCAGAGTGAAAACTTCGTGGAAAATAGACCTGCGGCGCTGGTTCTCGGTGAAATGATGCAGCGCCCGCGCCGAAATGACCGCATCGAAGGTTCCCTCCACCGAGTTCACCCAATCAGCTGTCTCAAGAGATGCTTGAACAAATTGAATGCGATTTCTCAGGTTTGAATTACGCTCTTCACCAAGCTTCAGCATCGCTTCTGAAGCATCCAGACAAACCGCGCTCGAATTGGGGCGATCGTTGAGAACTGCCGCGGCCAACGCGCCATACCCCGCGCCAATATCGAGAATCCGAATGGGGTGATCGAGCTGGTGAGGAATCATGCGCAGAACCATCGCCGTCTGCACTTCGCGGATGGGCGCCTGCCAGCCCCTTTTGTTCGCCCACCGATTGATGAACTCCGCGTTGCCCCAGGTTTGCTGCCACGAAGATTCCTTTGTAGATGCTGGGTTGGAATCCGCCATCTCTCTCCTCCGAATAAACGAAATTACTCATAGCTAGCCCAGGGTGTTAAGCCTGTCAATCTAATGGAGCGCATGAGGCTATCGAACGACTTGAAACAGTCTCTTGTTTGCTGCTAAGCGACTAGGGACGTTCAAGACACGGAGGCCGCATGCAATTTTGCAGGTTGTACACCGGAGAAGACGGGAAATCGCACTTTGAGGACTTGGCGCAGACAGATGGATCGAAATATTTTTTGCAAAATCTTTCTGCCAAGACGTTAGTTTTCAAGAACGACATGAACCGCGACGATCTTCATGGTTGGCACACCGCGCCACGCCGCCAGTGGTGCATTACGTTGTCGGGTAGTGTCGAAATCGGTCTAGGCGACGGCACGAAGAAGACCTTCAAAGCCGGCGACGTCTTTCTCGCCGAAGACGTGACCGGCCAAGGCCATACCGCCAAGCCGGCTAACTGGGCGCGCGCCTTTGTCCATGTGTAGAGCGAGATTAGAATTGGCTCGATGCCTGATCGCGCCTCATGAATCGCGTAAAAATTGCCGGATCACCCGGTGAACTTCCTCCGGTGCGCTGGCGAAGTAATTGTGTTTTTGGTTGGCGAGCAGAACAAATTTGGCGCCGGGTATGCCCTTGGCCAAAATGTCGGATGACATCCGATGGCTCATCACGACTTTGGGGTCGCCTTCGCGCTCGCCGACCGTGACCAACGTCGGCGCGCGAATCTCTTTCAGACGGCTGCTTGTGTCATGACTTTGCCGCGCCAGTACGTGTCGTAGATAAAATTCCACTGGGCAAACATTCGCGAGCCGCGCCCGGAAAAATGCTTCCACGCGGTCGGGCTGACTGTGGGCAAACTCAGGCGTAAATCCCACCTGGATCGTATGCTCCCGGATGTATTTCTCATAACCCCACTCGATCATTTCTTTGCACATCGTGAGCGGCAACCCCGGAGGGCCGGGAAATGACGCGCCGGTGGATGCGAGAACCAACTTCTTGACCCGCCCGGGATATTCCAAAGCGAGCAGCTGCGCGACTCGTCCGCCCATGGAGTGGCCGAGAACGATGGCGTCTTTTACTTTGAGTTCGTCGAGAACAGCCACGGCGTCGTCGCAGAATATCCGCGTGCTGTAGTCCATCGACGGCTGGCTCGACTTTCCCGTGCCGCGATAATCGTGCACGATCACCGTGTGGTCTTTCGCGAACTCAGGAACTTGAAACATCTTCCAGATCTGGCCGTCGCAGGCGGTCTCGCTGAAAAACATGAAGGGCTGGCCCTGACCGTGAACTTCGTAATAGATCTCACCGTCTTTAACTTTTACTGTCGGCATCAAAGACCTCCGCGGTCAGCGACTTCGTTTTGTCTCTTCAATCGCCGCGAGTTAACTCCCCGCAGCCTGCCGCGCTTCGCTTCCAACGTAGGATGGGTGGAGCGCTAGCGATACCCATCATCCCAGCGGTGGGTATCGGCGCTTTGCGCCTCCACCCACCCTACAAAACTTTTACTTAACAGTTGGCATCGCGCATTCGCATCAAAGGCGCTTGCTCCCGTCGCAACTAATCTCTGATGAACTCACGGATTTCTCGGTGCGCTTCGCCCGGGTTCGAGAAGAAATAGCTATGCCGCTCGTTCGGCAGCACAACCAGCTTCGAGTTTGGAATTCCTTGGGCGAGGATTTCCGACGACATCCGGTGATTGATCTCACTGGTCATATTCTTATCGCCATCGCCGACGAGAATGAGGGTCGGCTGCTTGAGGTCTTTCAATCTCTGGCTGGTATCGTGGCTCTGGCGCGCCAGCAAATGGCGCAGGTAAAACTCCACCGGACAGAGGTTGTGCATTCTAACTTTTAAATAGGTTTCGATCTTCTCCGGATTGTTCTTGACGTATTCCTCCGTCCAGCCGACCAGGATCGTGTGATCGCGTTCGTACTTCTCATAGCCCCATTCGATCATTTCCTTGCATATCTTGAGCGGCAAACCTTTGGTCAGCGGATAGTGCGCACCGGTGGAAGCCAATACCAATTTATGCACCTTCCGCGGATGGTCCAGAGCGAGCAATTGCGCCACCCTGCCGCCCATCGAATGGCCTACGACGATGGCATCTTGGGCATCGAGATGATCCATTAATGCCACCACGTCCTCGGCGAACATCGTTGTCGTGTAATCGACGGACGGCTTGCTCGACTGGCCCGTGCCGCGGTAATCGTGGATGATCACGCGGTGGTCGCGCGAGAATTCTTCGACCTGGTTGATCTTCCAAACCTCGCCGTCACAGGCGGTCTCGCTCAAAAAAACCATCGGTCGCCCCCGGCCATGTTCTTCGTAGTAAATTTCCGTGTCGTTCAATTTGACTTTCGGCATGTTATTCTCCCTGCCGGCGCGCTCGAGTCTCACTCGATGCATATTTGAAGACAATTTGCTTGGCAAGAACGCGCGCGAAATTTCTTGACTGCGCAGGCATCACGGCGCTATTTCAAGCCCAGCCGTCTTTTTGCAACCCGGAGGCTTATGATAAAACTCGCGATCCACAACGGGCTCAGCTGGACTCTGTTTCTCGCGGCGGCTCTCTCTGCCGTCGCGTTCGCGCAGCAACCGGCCAAGCTCGCCTTTCCCTACGGTCCGCTCGGGCTCAATAGCGTCCCCTGGGTCGTCGCCAAAGAGACCCGCATCTTCGAGAACAACGGCCTCGATCTGGACATGGTGTATGTCGGCGCATCGGCGGTGATCGTGCAATCGATGCTTTCAGGCT
>CAMLCX010000219.1 GCA_946478635.1 uncultured Pseudomonadota bacterium | reverse complement strand
GCCTGCGCGGGAATGACGAATGGGACAAAAGTCGTTGCACGCAAGTATTACTAGCGGTCATCCAATACAAAATAGCGGTAAATAATGTCGCCACGGGTTTCTTGATTTTCCCAGCGAAAACGCGCCGCGGCCAACGCCTTTTCTTGCTGCTCCGGCGTAACGCAGTGCTTCTTCAGAATTGCTTCGTTGATGTCGCCATGCTCATCATTGGCGTCGCTGTGAACGTTGAAGAACAACAGCGCATCTTCGGGCAAGCCGTAGTGACGTGCCCACGCTTCCCCTTCGCTCAACAAGCCTTCCTCTTTGTGCTCCGCCTTTGGCGTGTAGCGTTTCCACATGCGCCCTTCGGTGGCATAGGTAGCGGCAACGCCCTCGATCCAGGTTTGCAGCTTGGCGAAGCTGAAAACCGCATCGACGGTGTAACGGTAAACCGGCAGCACGTCTTCGAAGCTGTTCATTACCGCGCGCGGAATACCGAGCGCGTCGGATATCCTGAGCCACATCTCGTAATGCGGCCCCAGTTTTCCACCGGCGACGTCCTGGCCTTCCTCATCGATATATTTTCTAAGCAGCATCCGCCGGGCATCGGAGATCGGACAGTTGGCGATCACCTGCGCATCTTTGCGATTGATATTGGCGAGAAAATAGTAGCGATTTTTGACGTACTCGATCAACGCATGACGCGAGACTTTGCCTTCGCTCATCGCGACGCGCCAGGGATGGGGCTGCTTGATGCGCCCTTCGCGGACAAAGCGGCGCCGCTCTTGCCAGATCGCCGCGATAAACTCTTCCGGCGCCAGCGCCAGCTCAGCAGTACCATTCGATGTCACTTTTCAAACCCCGACACTCCGGACCCCAAGCCGCCATTGTTCAATAAAGACTCTTGAAAAACCCGGTGTCCTCCAATTTTTTACAAAAACTGAGATCCAACTGATCTTCGGGTTTCAACTGCGAAGCTTTCGCGTTAATTCCATGCTGCGCCATCAGCTTGATCACCGCGGTCATTCCCTCGATTGACGGACAAGGTTTTCTCGGCAGCCCGCCGACCAATCCCTGATAGGCCTTCTCCATCTGGTCTGGTTTGCTCAGACGCAGATTGCGCCCGAGACTTTTGAGAACGATTTCCTTGTTGGCCGGCTTGTGAATAAAAGCCACGCCCTCCACAATCGCCTTGGCGATGTTCTCGATGAGAAGCGGATTGCTCTTGATCCAACTCCGCGACGCCACCAGCCCCGAGGACTGGAACTGAACGTCTTCTTTACCCAGATCGACCATTACGCGATAGCCTTCGCCCAGTACCTGTTGGCCGATTTCGGGCGACAGGCTGGTCGCATCGACACTCCCGGAACGCAGCGCCGCCATGCGCTCGGGAACACCGCCAATGCCGAGAAGCACGATGTTGTCGCGGCGCGGCACCAATCCGAGGTGATCCAAGGAAACGTAGGCCGCCAACGACGCGGAACCGGCCGGCGTGCCGATGCCAACTTTTTTACCCTTGAGATCCTCGGCGCTTTTGATCGTTGCCTTGGCGAGAAACAAATAATCGAGCCGGTTTTCCAGCCCGAGGATCATCGTGAAATCGCCGCCTCCGGTGTTGGCATTGACCACATGCGTTCCACCGACTAAACCGACGGGAACCTGACCGGCCAGCATCGCCTGCATCGCCCGCCCCGCAATAATGAAAATCAGTTCCGCTTCGATGCCGTATTTGCGAAAAATCCCCTGCTCCTTGGCAATCCACAACGGCGCCGTATTGTTGCTGATCGCACCGTGCGCGATCAGCAGCTTGGAAGGCTCAGCGGCAATCGATGCGCCTGACCAGGTGAAAATCTGTCCCAGTAATAAAAATACAAGAACCACTTTTCGCCCCACAAAAAACTCCCTTATGCCACACCGCGCCTGCGGCGATGACAATTGCTCAAATTCACGACTGCAAATCAAAGTAACGGAATTTCGACGCCTACGACTTCCAGCCGTGCACCGTCACATCGACGAGTTGCCCAACCGGGTCATGGACTCCCATTTCGGCGAAGCGGCCATCGCGCGGCTTCTTTTCCGCTTCAGTCTTTGCGCCGGCATCCTGCGCGGATTTCAGGGTCTCATCCAGGTTTTCCACCTGAAAACCGAAGTGGTCGATCCCTTCTCGGCCGCCGCGCGCCGGTAATACGGCCATGTTGATGTAGCCGTCGGTGAGATAGATTGCCCGATTGCCGTCATCGCGCACCGGACCGCGCCACGCTTCGGTCATGCCGAAGGTCTGCTTGTAAAACTCCGCGGTCTTCTCCTGGTCCTCCACCTTGATTGCAATATGCCTGATCTTTGCCATGACTCTCTCCTCCTTTTATTGTTTGTAGAGCTTGTCGATAAAACCGCTTTTTTTGAGCTCATCGAGAATGCTGTTGTTGACATAACCGGCGGGAATTTGCCCAAGGGGCGGAGACATCATGTCCATTTCGGCGCGCAGTGCTTCCTCGTCGGCATAGGGCACTTGCTTAAGATTGGCGCGCAGCTCGTCGCACCACAACGATATATGCTCTTCACTGACGCCGCGCATGTATTTGCTGAAAATTCGCGCCGTGCCGGCTTTGTTCGTCATGAAAAAATGAAGCGTTTCGAGATAAGCTTGCATAAAGCGCACGGCGGCCGGGCGATCAGCCTTGATCTTTCGCTCGGTCGTCGTGATCGGCGCATCGCTGCCGCGAAATCCCATCTCGCGCGCGCTCGCCCCCTTCATCATTTTCGCCCTGCCGCGAAACACCAGCAGCATGCCGGAATCACCGAGCACTCCCACTTCGATGCGCCCCGACTCCAGCCCCTGGGCGACGCCCGGCGTCCCGCCCATCTGAAGAATCGTCACTTCGTTTTCCTTGATTCCGGTTTTTCGCAATGCCGCGCGCAAAAACGTGTCGCCGCCCGAGCCGTATTGCGTGACGCCGATGATTTTGCCTTTCAGATCTCGAAAATTGGACAACGTGGAATCCGGCCGCAGCATGACCCGCTGGGAGGAGAAATTGGCCAGGGTCGAAAGCACGACAACGTCGGCTCCCTGTGCCCGCGCCCGCAGCGAAGCCGGCGCGCCCGCGGCGACGTAGTCGAGATCGCCGGCGATCAGCGCCTGAATCGTGCGCGGCGTGCCCGGAATTAAAAGCACATCGGCGCTGAACCCGTATTTCGCGAGCATTCCCGAATCCTTCGCCAGGTGCAGCATGCCCTGGCCCGGGTTAATGGCGACGTGGGCGAGCATTAGTTTCTGCGCGAAAGCCGGCAGCGCAACCAGCGGCGTCAGGACAAATAAGAGAGTAACCAGTGCCTTCATTTACCAACCTCAAACACTCCTTTACTTCTCCGGCCGTTTTCTGTCAACGGAACGCCAAGCTCCACGTCCTGGACACGCCGCCCGGAAATTACGAACTCGACAAATCGACTTGACCAACCCACGGTATCTGGCATACCAAGTAGGTACTTTATCGACCATCCCAAGGAGGAATTGATTATGTCGCTGCATGTCAAGAGTGAAGAGGTTCCCGAATACAACCGAGTTCAGACCGGCGAGGCCGGAACGGGCGCGATGGTCGTGCGCAAAGGCTATGGCAACGAGTGCAGCCTGATGATCGCCACCCGGCGCCCGGGCTATCACACCAAGCCGCACCAGCATGAGTCTGAACAAATTAATTATGTTCTCGATGGCGAGATCTGGTTCTTTGTCAAAGACAAGGGCTACCTCTGCAAGAAAGGCGATTTCCATCGCATCCCGGCCAACACGGTGCACTGGGCGTTCAACCGCTCGGACAAAGACGCCACGGTCGCTGAAGCCCATTCCCCAGGACTAATCGGCGGACGCGCGGGAGCCAGCGCGGCGGCGCTGTTCGACGACGACGAAAAACCGGAAATACGCGGTCCGGGTACCAATCAATTCGTGCCCTACGATCAAGATGCCGCTGAAGCCGCGTACTTCAGCAAGTAGAGCCAGTCCACAACCATGTCACTTCGATTATTCTTCCGCCTGCATTGGATATTGATCCTATCTGTCCCATCGTTCCTATGCTTTTCTCAGACCGCTCAGGCGCAGGAACTCCGGCGCATTCACTACGGCACCACGTCGTCCACGGCGCATCTGCCCATATGGGTGGCGAAGGACGCGGGTTATTTTGCTAAAAACGGCCTCAACGTCGAGCCCGTGAATATTCGCGGCGGCGCGTTGATCACCATGGGCATCATGAGCGGCCAGTTGCAGTTTTCCGGCGCAGGCGCCGAATCGGCGGTGGCCGCGCGTGTCGAAGGCGGCGACATTGTCTTACTCGCCTGTCCGGTCGATTCCGATCCGGTTTACTTCATCACCCGCCCGGAAATAAAGTCAGCCGCCGAACTTAAGGGCAAGGCGACTGCCGTGACGCGCCTTGGCTCAACGACGCATTTTTATCTCCGCGCCGCGGCGCGCCACGTCGGTCTCGATCCGGAAAAGGATTTAACGATTCTACAGTTGGGCACCGGCACCGAGACGGCGGCGGCGCTGGAGAATGGGCGCATCGCCGCGGCCGCGATCACCCACCGCTACGCTCTGCCATTCTTGCAACGCGGCTGGCCGCTGCTCGTCGATTTGAGCACAACGGATCTCGTCTATCCGTCGTCGTGCGTTGCCAGCAGCCGCGCGTTTGTCAAAGCCGAAGCGAAACTTGTCGAAGACTTCCTGCGCGCCTACGTGGCGGGCATCCAACTGATAAAAAAAGATGCCGCCTTCGCCGAGAAATCCTTCGCAAAATGGCTGCGCGAACGAGACCCCTACCTGATCAAGACGACCGTGGAAGCCTACAGCAAGATCTTCAAACCCGCGCCCTACGTTCCGGATAAGGGCATCGAAAACGTCCTTAAAGACCTGGCAAACCGGCGGCCGGTGCCGAAAGAATTCATCGGCCGCTACGACCTGTTCCGCGACAACGGTCCCATCGAGAAAGTGTTGGCACGATGATGAAAGTTGCTCGTCTGTTATCAATCCTAGGCGCATTGCACCTCATTCACTTGCCGGCCCAGGCCCAGGAGCTGCGCCGCATCCTGTACGGCACCTCGACGTCCATCGCGCATTTGCCGGTGTGGGTCGGCAAAGACATGGGACTCTTCGCCAAGAACGGCTTGAACGTCGAGCCGGTGCAGATTCGCGGCGGCGCGGTCAGCACCATGGCAATCATGAGCGGCCAAACCGTCCTTTCCGGCGTGGGCGCCGGCTCGGTCATCGCCGCCCGTGTCGAGGGCGGTGACATCGTGCTGCTTGCGTGCCCCACCGATCTCGAACCGGTGTCTCTTATCGCGCGCCCCGAGATAAAATCTCCCTCGGATCTCAAGGGGAAAGCTGCTGGAATCACGCGGCTCAACTCGTCGATCCATTTTTATCTCCGCTCCGCCACGCGCATGGTTGGCGTGGATTCCGACAAGGAGATGACTCTCCTCCAGCTCGGCGGCAGCCCGGAGATCGTCGGCGCGTTGGAGAGCGGCAGAATTGCCGCGGCCGCGTTGACGATACGGGATGTCCTGCCATTCATGCAGCGCGGTTGGCCGGTGCTCATCGATTTGTCCAAAACCGATCTGATCTATCCGTCATCGTGCGTGACCAGCAGCCGCTCCTTCGTCAAAGCCGAGCCTAGAATCGTCACCGCTTTCCTGAACACCTATGTGAACGCGATTCAGCTGATCAAGAAGGATCCAAAACTCGCCGAGCGCACCTTGATCAAATGGCTCAAGGAAAAAGAATCGGCGAATTTAACCAGGTCGGTGGAAGCCTTCGTGCGTCTGTTCAAGCCCGTGCCTTACGTACCTGACAAGGGCATCGAAAACGTTCTTAAAGATCTCGCCAACCAGCGCCCGGTGCCGAAGGAATTTATCGGCCACCCGGAATTGTTCCGGGATAACGGGCCGCTAGAAAGGGCCTCGTCGAGATCGTGACTCGACAGATATTCGCGTCACAACAAATCATATTCCCTCGCCCGCTTGCGGGAGAGGGCGAGGGTGAGGGCTGCGCGCGAAGATTACGACGAATACGAACTGTTACATTCGTTTTTACTCTGCTGCTTCTGAATCCGCTCTTCGCCCACGCCCAGGAGCTTCGCCGCATTTTCTATGGCACCACCGCCTCGCCGTCCCATTTGCCGATCTGGGTGGCCAAGGACGCCGGCTACTTCGAGAAAAACGGCTTGAACGTCGAGCCGGTGCAGATTCGCGGCGGCTCGTTAATCACCCTGGCGATCATCACGGGCGATCTACCATTCTCCGGCGTCGGCGCGGAGTCGGTCGTCGCCGCGCGCGCCGCCGGCGGCGACATCATCTTGCTCGCATGTCCCGTGAATGCCGATCCGGTCTATTTGATTACCCGGCCTGAAATAAAATCTCCGCAAGACTTGAAGGGACAGGCCAGCGCGGTCACGCGCTATGGTTCCACGACCCATTTCTATTTGCGCGCGGCGTTAAAACATGTCGGCTTGAATCCGGACAAGGACATGACAATTCTTCAGCTCGGTGCCGGACCGGAAATGGTCGTCGCGCTCGATCGCGGCGCCATCGCCGCCGCAGCGCTCACGACACGCTACGCCATACCCTTCCTGCAGCGCGGTTGGCCGGTGCTCGTTGATTTAAGCACCACCGACCTCGTCTACCCGTCGTCCTGCGTTACCAGCAGCCGTGCTTTCATAAGAGCCGAACCGAAAACGACTCATGATTTCCTGCGCGCCTACGTAGCCGGAATTCACCTCATCAAGAAAGATTCCCGTTTCGCCGAGAAATCCTTCGCCAAATGGATGCGCGAGAAAGACGCGGTAATCGTAAAGAAGACCGTCGAGGCGTACGCGCGCCTGTTCAAGAACGCTCCCTACGTGCCAGACAAAGGCATCGAAAACGTCATCCACGACCTCGTCAAAGCCCGCCCGGACTTTAAACAATACCTCGGCTGGCCCGAACCGTTCCGCGAAAATGGCCCGTTGGAGAAAGTGCTAAAGGAGAAATCAAACCCCTAGAATTGGAGTGATGGAGTACTGGAGAGATGGCTTTCTAGCCCGTAGGCTCAGTGACAACCTGACCTCAATGTTTTGGCAAGACAATTGAGAGAGTTCCTGTGGTCAACGCATCTCACATAAAATTAATGACGTTGTTTCAAAAAACCCAACACTCCCCTACTCCATCACTCCATTACTCCTTCCCTCGCGCCTCATTGCTTCCACTCCAAAAACTCCAGCCTGACGCCCTGCGGTCCTTCAAAGAAGCAAACGCGGCGGCCGTCGGGGAGTTTGCGCTCTTCGAGAATTTTGATGCCCGCGGCTTTGATCTTGCCTACCTCGCCGTCGAAGTTATTGGTGTCGATGGCGACGTGTTCGAGGCCGTAGAACTGCTCGAGTTTCTGCTCTTCGAGAAAATCGGTCACATTGAGCTCCACGCCGTGCAGGTTCAGGCGAAAGGTCTTCTTTCCACTCGGCGAGGTTCGCTCGGAAACGACCTTCGCGCCGGCGTATTCCAAATAAAAATCTATGGTCTTCTTCGGATCCGGCGTTTTCAAATGGAGATGATTGATTCTGAAAGCCATGGTTACCTCCGATAGGTTTGAATTGATGCTACTTCTAACGCCGCAGATCGCGTCATTGCAACCGAAAAGAACTTAACGTCAGCGCCTCTTTCCCTCGAATATCATTCCATATAAGTTGACCCGAATCTTT
>CAMLCX010000218.1 GCA_946478635.1 uncultured Pseudomonadota bacterium | reverse complement strand
AAACGCTCGCTATCTCGACCAAGCATGTCGACGTACGCGAGTAAATGATGTGCCAGAAGCACCGGCTGGGCCCGCTGCAGGTGCGTGTAGCCTGGCATGATCACGTCGAGATTTTTTTTTGCCGAAGTGACGAGCGCGCGTCGCAGAGCCTGCAAACCGGCAAGGATGTTTTCCACCTCATCGCGGAGATACAAACGCATATCGAGCGCGACTTGATCGTTGCGGCTCCGCGCCGTATGCAACTTGCCGCCCGCTGGTCCAATGAGTTCGGTTAAGCGCCGCTCGATATTCATGTGAATATCTTCGTCCGCTTGAGAAAAGTTGAATTTGCCGTTGTCGATTTCACGTTCGATGGCTTCAAGCCCGCGCACAATCTTGCGCGCATCCGCCGCGGGGATAATGCGCTGCTTGGCGAGCATCGTGGCGTGCGCGATGCTGCCGCGGATGTCGTGGCGATAGAGCCGCGCGTCGATATCGATGGAGGCGGTAAAGGCTTCGACCGACGGCGCCGTTCCGCCGGAAAAGCGCCCTCCCCACAACTTGGTCTTTTTTGTCTTTAACTTATTCAAAGCGAATTTCTATCTTCAGGTTTCCGTATGGGTAAAATTAGATCAGTCACCTTGAGTTTGCTCACCACGAAGTTCCCAGCGCGGCGAAGCCGCAACCAAACAAATTGAAACGAAATTTTCACCACGAAGGTCGCGAAGTTCGGAGCCAAAGTATTAATTTTTAGAGTCTCCTTCGTGGTCTTCGTGTCCTTCGTGGTGCCCACTCCTCCACACTAACCCAGAAGAACCCTGCTTTTTAATTCTTTATTTCGCCCGGCTCAGGCGCCGGAGCCGCAGGCGAAGCGCATTCAGGCGAATGAACCCCTCGGCATCACCCTGCTGATAGACCTGATCCGCCTCGAACGTCGCCACATCCGGATCGTACAGCGAAGTCTCCGATTTGCGCCCGACGACAGCGACGTTGCCCTTGTAAAGCTTGAGCCTCACCCGGCCGCTCACGTTGGCTTGCGCCGCGTCCATGGTCTTCTGCAACACCTCGCGCTCTGGCGCGAACCAGTAGCCGTAGTAAATCATCTCCGCGTAGCGCGGGACCAACGAATCGCGCAGGCGCATCACCTCGCGATCCATGGTGATCGACTCGACGCCGCGGTGCGCCGCGTGCAGAATTGTGCCCCCGGGAGTTTCGTAGACACCGCGCGATTTCATGCCGACGTAGCGGTTTTCCACCAGATCGACCCGCCCGATGCCATGTTTGGCGCCAAAGTCGTTGAGACGTGCGAGCAGGTTGGCCGGCGTAAGCCTGCGGCCGTTCACCGCCACCGGATTGCCGCTCTGATAATCGATTTCGATATACTCCGGGCGGTTCGGCGCTTTCTCCACTGAACGACACCAGACGAACATGTCAGCCGGCGGTTCCTTCCAGGGATCTTCCAGAATACCGCCCTCGTAGCTGATGTGGAACAAATTCCGATCGGTGCTGTAGGGCTTGGCCTTGGTCACCGGCACGGGAATGCCGTGCTTGCGCGCGTAATCGATCAGCGTCGAGCGCGCATTGAGATTCCACGAGCGCCAGGGAGCGATGACTTTGATGCCCGGCTTGAGTGCGTAATAGGTAAGCTCGAAGCGCACTTGATCGTTGCCCTTGCCGGTTGCGCCGTGCGATACGGCGTCGGCTTTTTCTTTCACCGCCACATCGATCTGTCCCTTGGCGATGAGCGGCCGCGCGATGGATGTGCCGAGGAGATAGGAACCTTCGTACACCGCATTGGCGCGCAGCATGGGGAACACATAGTCTTTAACGAATTCTTCGCGCAGGTCGCCGATCACGACTTTGCTCGCGCCGGTCGTGATCGCTTTGCGTTTGATCGCTTGCAGATCTTCGCCTTGGCCCAGATCGGCGCAGAAAGCGATCACTTCGCAGCCGTACTCCTCTTTCAGCCAACGCAAAATAACCGAGGTGTCCAATCCGCCCGAGTAGGCCAATACTACTTTGTTGACTTTCATCGTCGTCCAATCCTAGCGCTTTCTCTTCGTTGAATGTCTTGAACCTTGAACTTTTGAGCTCTTGAACCCATTAACCAGCCACGCCATCGCCGCCTTTTGTGCATGCAATCGATTTTCCGCCTGATCGAAGGCCACGCACTGCGGGCTCTCCAAAACCTCAGCCGTGATTTCCTCGCCGCGATGAGCCGGCAAACAATGCATCACAACCGCGTCTTTCTTGGCCAGATCCACGATGCGCCGATCGACCTGATAATTTCTAAAGGCGCGGCGGCGCTCCTGGGATTCCTGTTCCTGACCCATGCTGGTCCAGACATCGGTGTAGACGGCGTCCGCACCTCTTACCGCTTCTTCCACCGACTGCGTCACCGCGACTTGGGCGCCAGCCGCGCGAGCTTTGGAAACGATATCGGCGTCGGGCTCATAGCCCTGGGGACAAGCCAGGGTAAACGAAAAAGGTACGAGCGCCGCCGCCTCGATCCAAGAATGAACCATATTGTTGCCGTCGCCGACAAACGCGACTTTCAATCCGGCCAACTTGCCCTTGTGCTCAACGAGCGTCTGGCAGTCGGCCAAAATCTGACAGGGATGATAGAGGTCCGTCAGCGCATTGATCACCGGAACCGATGAATAGGAAGCCATCTCATCCAGCGTTTTCTGCGCGAAGGTGCGCACCGCGATTAGATCCACCCAACGCGCCAGGCTGCGCGCGCAATCGGCCGGAGTTTCCCGCGTGCCCAGTCCAACCTCCGCGGGCCCCAGGAAGATCACGCTCCCGCCCAACTGGTTCATGCCCACTTCGAATGTCGCGCGCGTGCGCAGACTGGGCTTTTCAAAAACCAGGGCAAGACTTTTCCCGGCCAGCAAACGATGCGCTATGCCACGCTTCTGCCTGCGCTTGAGATCGCCTGCCGTTGCTAAAATAACTTCAAAATCGCGGCGGCTAAGGCCCGCGAAATTCAGTAGGTCGCGTTTACTCATGCCACGTGCGGAGCCGATTTATAGGTGAGCGAGGACCTTTTCCAAAATCGCCATGGCGCGGTCGATTTCGCGCTTGGTAATCGTCAACGGCGGCGCAAAACGCAGCACCTTGGTGGCGGTGCAGTTGAGCAGCAAGCCTTCCTGCATGCAAGTTTCCGCGATCTTGCTTCCATCGATCGTCAATTCGACGCCGATCAGCAAGCCTTTGCCGCGAACCTCGCGGATAAACGGGAAACGCTTTTTCATCGCTTCGAGCGATTTGACCAAATACTTGCCCATCTGGACACAATTCTTGAGCACACCGCCGCTGACGAGCGCGTTCATAACCGCCAATCCAGCGGCACAGGACACAGGGTTGCCACCGAACGTGGAGGCATGACTGCCGGGACCAAAGCTACTCGCGACATCTTCGCGCGCCAGCATGGCCCCGAGCGGCAGGCCGCCACCCAGAGCTTTTGCCAAAGTCATAATGTCCGGCTTGACGCCGAAATGCTCGTACCCAAATAGTTTGCCCGTGCGGCCCATGCCGGTTTGCACTTCATCGAAGATCAGCAACAGGCCGCGCTGATCGCAAAGCTCGCGCAGGCCGAGCATATAAATTTCATTGGCGACCACGACGCCGCCCTCGGCTTGAATCGGTTCAACCATAATAGCGGCGGTTTTCTGCGGGTCGATGGCTGCCTCGGTCGCAGCTAGGTCGTTATACGGCACCTGGCGAAATCCCGTCGGCAGAGGATCATAACCGGCGCGGATTTTTTCCTGCCCGGTCGCGGTCAACGTCGCCAGCGTACGCCCGTGAAACGAGTTGTGCGTCGAGATGACTTCATATTTGCCGCCGAGTTTCTCGGCTCCATAGCGGCGCGCCAGCTTGATGGCCGCCTCGTTGGCCTCGGCGCCGCTGTTGCAAAAAAAGGCTCTGTCCGCGAAGGAATGGCGGCAGAGCTCGCGCGCCAGCTCGGACTGCGGCTGGATATGATAGAGATTCGAAACGTGAAGCAGCTTCTGCGCTTGCTGCTTGATCGCCTTGACGATGGCGGGATGACAATGACCTAAACTATTGACGGCAATCCCGGCGAGAAAATCGAGGTACTCCTTGCCGTTGGCGTCCCAAACTTTTGTTCCCTTGCCCTTGACCAACGCGATCGGCGCTCGGGCGTAGGTTTTGGCGACATATTTTTCTGTCAGCGCGGCGATATCCCGGTTCTTCATTACTTTCGCACCACCTCAGTCCCCACCCCTTCCTTGGTGAAAATCTCCAGGAGTACGGCGTGCTTCACCCGCCCGTCGATGATATGGGTCTTCTCGACTCCCCCTTTGAGCGCGTTGATGCAACATTCGACTTTAGGAATCATGCCCGATCCGACGACACCTTCTTGAATCATTTTGCGCGCTTGACTTTCCCTGAGTGTGCTCAGAAACCCACCCTTCTTGTCCTTTACACCCTCGATGTCGGTCATGAGAATCAGCTTCTCGGCATGCAGCGCCTCGGCAACCTCGCCGGCCACTAGATCGGCATTGATATTGTAGGTCTCGCCGTTTTTACCGACGCCGACCGGGGCAATGACGGGAATGAATTTATTTTGGTCCAACGACTCGATGATGAGCGGATTGATGCCGATGATCTCGCCGACCATGCCGATATCGATAATTTCCGGCGCCTCGCCGTTGCCCGATGCCACCGTCACGTTCATCTTCTTGGCCAAAATAAGCCCGCCGTCCTTGCCGCTCAGGCCCACCGCCATGCCGCCGTGCTGGTTGATGACGTTGACGATTTCTTTATTCACCTTGCCGACCAGAACCATCTCCACAATATCCAGCGTCTCCTGGTCCGTAACGCGCATGCCGCGCACGTAGCGGCTGGTGATGCCCATCTTGTCAAGCACCAAGTCGATCTGCGGCCCGCCGCCGTGCACAACGACGGGATTGATGCCGACCAACTTCAAGAGCACGATGTCCTGGGCGAAGCTTGCGTTGAGTTCCTCGTTTTCCATCGCATGACCGCCGTATTTAATAACGAAGGTCTTGCCATAAAAGCGCTGAAAATAGGGCAGAGCCTCCATCAGGACCTCTGCCTTACCGATAAAATTTTCCATCACGCGAACCTTTGCCCAACCATCGCTCGGTGAAATTTCCCGGTAGCGATATGCCCAACCGAATTGGAGTGTTGGAGTAATGGATTACTGGAGTATTGGGTTTTAAACGCATCACTCCATGACTCCATCACTCCAGTACTCCAATCTTCTCAGAGGATATAGCGCGACAGGTCTTCATTCTTCAAGATCGGCGACAGCCGCTCGCGTACGTACTGGGCGTCAATGGCAACCTCTTTGCCATGGATTTCCGGCGCCGAGAAAGACACGTCGTCGAGCAGCCGCTCTAAAATCGTATGCAGCCGGCGTGCGCCGATGTTTTCCATGCTTTCGTTGACGTCGGTCGCTATCTGAGCGATTTCCTGAATCGCGTCGTCGGCAAAATTCAGGTGCACGCCTTCGGTTTCGAGCAGAGCTTTATATTGCTTGATCAAAGCATTCTTCGGCTCGGTCAATATGCGCACGAGGTCCTCTTTGGTCAGCGAGCTCAGTTCGACGCGTATCGGGAAGCGCCCCTGAAACTCGGGAATCAAATCCGATGGTTTCGCCGTGTGAAACGCTCCCGAAGCGACAAAAAGAATATGGTCGGTTTTGACCATGCCGTATTTGGTATTCACCGTCGAGCCTTCGACGATCGGCAAGAGGTCTCGCTGCACGCCCTGGCGCGACACGTCCGGACCATTGACGGACTCGCGGCCGGCGATCTTGTCGATCTCGTCGAGAAAAACGATGCCCGATTGCTCGACCCGGCGCACGGCCTCGCTGGTCACTTTATCCATGTCGACCAATCGGCTTGCTTCCTCCTGCGTCAGAATTTCCAGCGCCTCGGGAACCTTGACCGTTTTATTTTTGGTTTTCTTCGGCAGCATGTTGGAAAACATTTCTTTCAGGTTGAATTCCATGCCTTCCATGCCCTGCGGCGTCAGCACCTCGATCATCGGCATCGACGACTGGGTGATCTCAACATCGACAAAACGGTCGTCCATCTTGCCTTCGCGCAGCATGCGCTTGAGCTTTTCCCGGGTAGACTGGAGACGCGCGCCATCGACGGCATCGCCATCACCATCTCCCGCCGCGCTTGACGGCAGGAGTAAATCGAGCACCCGCTCTTCGGCAACCTCGCGCGCCTTGAGCTCCACCTTTTGCTTTTCTTCTTCTTTGACCATGTTGACGGCGAGATCGGTCAAATCGCGAATGATCGACTCGACGTCGCGGCCGACGTAGCCCACTTCGGTGAATTTGGAGGCTTCCACCTTGATAAACGGCGCCTGGGCCAGCTTGGCTAACCGGCGCGAAATTTCAGTCTTGCCGACTCCGGTAGGCCCGATCATGATAATGTTTTTAGGCGCGATCTCATCGCGCAAATCCTCAGGCACCAGCTGGCGCCGCCAGCGGTTGCGCAACGCGATGGCCACCGCGCGTTTCGCGTCCCTTTGGCCGACGATATACCGGTCCAGCTCGGAAACGATTTCCCGCGGCGTCATGACCGGCTCGGGAACCGCTATCGACTCCGCTGAGGTGCTTCTAGCCACTTGATTCATAAGAATAATCACTCCTAACAATTTCCCCAGGAAATGCAATCTTTCCAGAAGAACGGGGTATTGGAGTAACGGAGTATTGGAGTGTTGGCTCGAAACACATCACTCCATTACTCCACCACTCCAATACTCCAATTTTTTGAAGTGTGGCGACGACGCCAAGCGCAACGAAATGCCTGACGTAATTCGGTCCGCTAACCTGGATTATTCATGCTACGAGGAAACCTGACGGCACTCTGTCGATCGAGGTCTGACCCTGGAGGAACGAAGGCACCGGCGCGAATGTTTTATTTTGCTCTCGGCGCTCGGCACGCTGTCGGACCTTTTCGCTACGGACCTCACGGGCACCTCAACCCGCTTGCATCTTCAAGGCACGCCTGCTTTGCCTTCGTTCCGGAAGGGTTGCACCTCGATCGTCGCTTTACCGCGGATAACCCGGGCTAAGGCAATTCTTCGAAGGTAAGTTGATCGTTGGTGTAAACGCAGATGCCGGCAGCTACGCGCATCGCCTCCTCGGCGATGACTCGGGCATCCAACTGCGTGTGTTTGACCAGCACGCGCGCGGCGGCAAGAGCGTAGTTGCCGCCGGAACCGATGGCGATGACGTCGTCGTCGGGCTCGACTACGTCGCCGGCCCCGGAAATGACGAGAAGGTCGTTCCCGTCCGCAACGATCAGCAGCGCTTCCAGCCGGCGCAGCACACGATCCGTGCGCCAATCTTTGGCCAATTCCACCGCGGCCCGCTTGAGGTTGCCGTTGAACTGCTCGAGCTTGGCCTCGAACTTCTCGAATAAGGTGAATGCATCCGCCGTTGCCCCGGCGAAACCGGCGATGATCCGGTCGTGATAGAGCTTGCGCACCTTGCGCGCGCCATGCTTCATCACCGTCTGACCCAAACTGACTTGCCCGTCGCCCACCACGACGACTTTGCCGCCGTGACGCAGCGCTAATATGGTCGTTCCGTGCATCATTTCAATTTTGGATTTTGGATTTTCGATTGCCGGCCTCGGATTTTCGTTTTTCCGATTTATCAGCCAAATACTAGCATTATTGCAGCAGACTGCTCAAAAAGATTTGCGAGGCGGCCCTCGAGTTTCTCGTTTAGT
>CAMLCX010000217.1 GCA_946478635.1 uncultured Pseudomonadota bacterium | reverse complement strand
TGGCCGGCGTCGCCCACCAGGTCGGCACCGTGCGCTTCGGCAACGACCCTAAAGCCAGCGTGCTCAACGCCAACTGCAAAGCGCACGATCTGGATAATCTCTACGTCGTCGACGGCAGCTTCTTTGTCTCCAGCGGCGCGGTCAATCCGGCGCTGACGATCATGGCCAACGCGCTGCGCGTGGGCGCGCACTTGATCGAACGAATGAAATAGGATGAGAGCAGGATGAGGCAACAGGCACTACGCAATAAAGGGAATCTCATCGTGCTCGCGTTCGTGGGCACGCTTGTCATCGCCTGGAACACGGCATTCGCGCAAATCGTCCAGTCGGTGGACGCCGTCGGCGTGACCGTTTCCGACATGGACAGGTCGGTCGAATTTTTTTCCAAAGTCCTGACCTTTGAAAAAATCAGCGATGTGGAGGTGCACGGCGCGGAATATGAAAAGCTGCAAGGCGTGTTCGGCCTGCGCATGCGCGTCGTGCGTATGAAGCTTGGCGCTGAAACAATCGAGCTCAGTCAATTTCTCGCGCCGGAGGGAAGGCCTATTCCCGCCGATTGGCGCAGCAACGATCGCTGGTTTCAGCACATCGCCATCGTGGTGAGCGACATGGACGCGGCCTATCAAGAGCTGCGCCGGCATAAAATCCGACATGCTTCCACCGGGCCGCAAACCTTGCCGGCCAATCTAAAAGCGGCCGCCGGCATCCGCGCTTTTTATTTCAAAGATCCCGATGGCCACAATCTCGAAATCATCGATTTTCCTCAAGGCAAGGGCGACCCGCGCTGGCGGCAAAAGACCGACAAGTTGTTTCTGGGTATCGATCACACGGCGATCGTCGTAGGGAACACCCAACGCAGTTTGAAATTTTACCGCGATCTCCTGAAATTGACGCTTGCCGGGGAGAGCATGAACTACGGCGTCGAGCAGGAGCGCCTGAACAATGTCGCCGGGGCGCGCCTGCGCATCAGCGGCCTGCGCGCCCGGAGCGGACCGGGCGTTGAGTTTCTCGAATATCTCGCGCCGCGCGACGGCCGCCCGGCGCCCAAAGACAGCCGCGCCAACGATCTCTGGCATTGGCAAACGACCCTGTCGACTCCCAGTGTCGAGGCCATAGCGCGAAAACTCAACGGCGGCGGCGGGCGAATGATTTCTCCCGGCGTCGCGCAAATTGCGGACAAGAATTTTGCTTTTGCCAAGGGCTTTCTCGCCGGCGATCCGGACGGGCATGGTTTGCAATTCGTTGAAAAATGAACGCTGCGATGCGAATTAGTGCGAACGATCATAAGACAGAGTCCCGTGCGTCGAATGCCGGACCCTCGCCCCTGCCACTTCGTGGGCGAGGGAGTAAAAAATCAAGTGCGAGCTTAAGCCAGGATCATTAGCCGCAGTGAGCAATGATTTGACACAATTGATGCATGACGAGTGGCTCGAGGCCGATGGCCTTGGCGGCTTCGCATCGGGCACAGTGTCGGGCATTCGCACGCGCCGCTATCATGCCTTGCTCCTGACCGCGACCAAACCGCCGGCCGGCCGCCTGGTGCTGGTCAACGGTTTCGATGCGTCGGTGGAAACATCCGGCGGCAGTTTCGCAATCTCTTCGCAACTCTATTCGCCCGGCGTCACGCATCCCGACGGCGCGACACGCATTGTCAAATTCGAGCGCGAACCCTGGCCGAGATGGCTGTTTGCGCTCGACGACGGCACCACGATCGAGCAGGAAATTTTCGCCGTCCATGGAGCAGCGACCGTTGCTTTGACCTGGCGGGTGCTGAGCCCGGCCAGCACAGCTATCTTGAACGTCAAGCCGTTTCTCTCGGGCCGCGACTACCATTCGTTGCATCACGAGAATGCCGCGTTTCACTTTCAACCGGACATGCGCGGGAGAGACATCATCTGGCAGCCGTATCCGGACATACCGGCAATCATCGCGCGCCATAACGGCGACTATCAGCACCAACCGGACTGGTATCGCAACTTCGCCTACGAGCAGGAACGCGAGCGCGGATTGGATTTTACCGAGGATCTTGCCGCGCCCGGCACCTTTCACTTCGACCTGACCGGCGGCGAGGCGGTGTTGATCCTCTCCGCCGAGGGTTTCGCCAATGGCAAATTTGCCGAAGAGCAAGTGGCGGAAATTCTGCTCGCCGAATTTCGCGCCGCGGAACGAAACCGACGGGCGGCCTTTCCAACTCCGCTGGATCGCGCTGCCGACGCCTATCTTGTCGCGCGCGGCAAAGGCAAAACCATCGTCGCCGGCTACCCCTGGTTCACCGATTGGGGACGCGACACTTTCATTTCGCTGCGCGGCCTCTGCCTGGCTACCGGGCGGGCAGACGATGCGCGCGATATCTTGCTCGAATGGTCCAACGTCGTCTCGGAGGGCATGCTGCCCAATCTTTTTCCCGATCAAGGCGATCGGCCGGAATACAATTCGGTGGACGCGTCGCTCTGGTACATTATCGCCGTCCACGATCTTTTGGCCGCGACCCAGGATAATCGTGGAATAATTTCCCGGGGGCAAAGGAAGTCATTGCAAAAAGCGGTCAACGCTATCCTCACCGGCTACACGCGCGGCACTCGCTATGGCATTCGCATGGACGAAGACGGCTTGCTTGCCGCCGGCGTGCGCGGAGTTCAGTTGACTTGGATGGATGCCAAAGTCGGCGACTGGGTCATCACGCCGCGCATCGGCAAGCCGGTGGAAGTTCAAGCGCTTTGGCTCAATGCTCTCTGGATCGCAAGTCAATTCAATGCCGATTGGAAGGAACCGCTGGCGCGCGGCCTGGAGAGTTTTCGCGCGCGCTTCTGGAATCCGGCCGCCAATTGTCTGTATGATGTTGTCGATGCCGATCATGAACGAGGCAAACTGGACGCAACCTTTCGCCCCAATCAGATATTTGCCGTCGGTGGCCTGCCGCTGGCTTTGATCGAAGGCGGGCAAGCTATTCAGATCGTCGATAGCGTTGAACAGCGACTTTGGACTCCCCTGGGGCTGCGCTCGCTTGCGCCGCAAGAACCCGGCTACGCGCCGCGCTATCAAGGCGGCGTGCGCGAGCGCGACGGCGCGTATCATCAAGGCACGGCATGGCCGTGGTTGATCGGACCCTTCGTCGAAGCCTGGCTGCGGGTGCGCGGCAATACGCGGGAGGCCCGGTGCGCAGCGCGCGCCCGTTTTCTGACCCCGATACTCGATCATCTCGATCATGCCGGGCTCGGTCATGTTTCCGAGATCGCCGATGCCGAAGCGCCACACACTCCACGCGGTTGCCCGTTTCAAGCCTGGTCATTGGCGGAGTTGCTGCGCCTGGATCGTGTTGTGCTCGCGCAGAAAGCTAATGACAGGCTGCGGTAGACTGCTCCTGCGGACTGCACTAACATTTACCCCATCATGCGCGCATCGTAGCGAAGCCCAACAGCATCTAATGAAGGATCCACGATGAAAATCATATCCATAAACACCGGCTTGCCGCGGGAGATTTTTCACGAAGGCCGGCTGATCACAACCGGAATCTTCAAAGCGCCGATTGCCGGGCGCGTTCGCGTGCGCGCGCTCAATATCGATGGCGATCGGCAAGCGGATCTGACGGTCCACGGCGGGGCGAGCAAAGCAATCTACACCTATCCGGCCGAGCACTATGAATATTGGCGCAAGGAGCTGCCCGATGTGGAATTCCCCTGGGGCAGCTTCGGTGAGAACCTGACCACCGAGGGGCTGCTGGAAAGCGGGCTCTACATCGGCGATCGCCTGTGCGCCGGCTCCGTGGAACTGGTCGTCACCGAGCCGCGCCTGCCTTGTTACAAGCTCAACGCCAAATTCCAGCGCGAAGACATGGTCAAACGGTTTCTGCGCAGCCGGCGTACCGGCTTTTATTTTTCCGTGGCGCGCGAAGGCGAGATCGGCGCCGGCGACGCTATCCAGGTTCTCGGCCGCGACGAAAACCGCGTCAGCGTTGCCGATATCACCCGGCTCTACGCCTTCGACAGAAAAGATTTCGCCGGCATGCGGCGCGCGGCGGACGTCAAAGCGCTGCCTGAAGGCTGGAGAAGCTATTTCGACGAGCGTATCCATTCGGGTGACGCCATCAGGTCCACGAGACATAGCTGATCAGAAATTTCGAATCGAACCAGAGTGGTGGGGCCGGAGTCTAATCCAAACTCAAAACCTTTCAGGATGTGCTAAGATGGCCGACGCTGAAACTTCCAAGCAATCAAGACCTGTGACCCAGGAAGAACTGAGACTTCAGGCAGACCGCGCGCGGAAAGCCAACTGGAAACGCTGGGGACCGTACCTATCGGAGCGCCAGTGGGGCACGGTGCGCGAGGATTACAGCGCCAATGGCACCGCCTGGGAGCATTTGCCCCATGACCACGCGCGCAGCCGCGCCTACCGCTGGGGTGAAGACGGCCTCGGCGGCATTTCCGATCGCCATCAGTATACCTGCTTTGCTCTCGCGCTTTGGAACGGCAAGGATCCGATTCTCAAGGAACGGCTCTTCGGCCTCACCGGCAACGAAGGCAATCACGGCGAGGACGTCAAGGAATACTACTACTACCTCGATTCGACGCCGACCCACTCGTACATGAAATTTCTCTACAAGTATCCGCAGCGGGAATTTCCCTATGCCAGGCTGGTCGAGGAGAATCGCCGCCGCGGCAAGCACGATCAGGAATTTGAATTGATCGACACCGGAGTTTTCGACGACGACCGTTACTTCGATGTCTTCATCGAGTACGCCAAAGCGGGTCAGGAAGACATTCTGATTCGCATCGAAGCGGTCAACCGCGGCCCGGACGCCGCCCGGTTGCATCTGCTACCCACCGTCTGGTTCCGCAACAGCTGGTCTTGGGGGCTCGATGACCGCAGGCCTAAACTGCGTCGGGATGCTTCGGCTGAAATCGCGGCGATCAAGCTCGATCATTTCTACTACGGCACCCGCTGGCTCTATTGTGAAGGCTCGCCGCATTTGTTGTTCACCGAAAACGAAACCAATAATCAGCGCCTGTTCAACGCGGAAAATGCCTCGCCCCACGTCAAGGACGGTATTCATGATTTTATCATTCACGGCGTCAAGACGGCAGTAAATCCGGATGATCACGGCACTAAAGCATCGGCGCACTATGATCTCGGCGGGGTGCCGCCGGGCCAATCCGTGGTGGTGCGACTCAGGTTGTCGCCGGCGGCGCCGGCGAGCCCGGAGATTCTCAACGGCGCATTCGATCGCCAGATCGCGCAACGGCGCGATGAGGCGGATGATTTTTATCGCACCATCGTTCCCCGGGAGATTACGCCGGATCGCCGCCATGTCATGCGCCAGGCGCTCGGCGGCCTGCTCTGGAGCAAGCAAGTCTACGACTACGATTTGAATCGCTGGATCCACGGCGACCCGGCCGGCCCGCCGCCTCCGCCAGAGCGGCTGAATGGGCGCAATAAGGAGTGGCACCACCTTTACAACTCGGACGTGATCTCGATGCCGGACAAATGGGAATACCCTTGGTACGCGGCATGGGATCTCGCCTTTCACTGTATCGCGCTCGCCATCGTCGACGCTGATTTCGCCAAAGAGCAGCTTTTGCTCATGACGCGCGAGTGGTACATGCATCCCAACGGCCAGCTGCCGGCCTACGAGTGGGCGTTGGGCGACGTCAACCCGCCGGTGCACGCCTGGGCCGCGTGGCGCGTCTACAAAGTGGAACAAAAGCGGCGCGGCGCGGCCGATCGAAAGTTTCTCGAACGGATTTTCCACAAGCTGCTGCTCAATTTCACCTGGTGGGTCAATCGCAAGGACGCCGAAGGACGCAACGTCTTCCAGGGGGGGTTTCTCGGCCTCGACAATATCGGCGTGTTCGATCGCAGCGCGCCCCTTCCCACCGGCGGCCACATCGAGCAATCCGACGCCACCAGTTGGATGGGCATGTACTGTCTCAACATGTTGACGATCGCCCTCGAGCTCGCCAAGGAAAATTCCGCCTACGAGGACGTCGCCAGCAAGTTTTTCGAGCATTTCGTCTACATCTGTGA
This sequence comes from uncultured Pseudomonadota bacterium, assembly GCA_946478635.1. The sequence continues at coordinate 1,725 of CAMLCX010000217.1, read as the reverse complement.
AGCGATGAATAATCTCGGCGGCGAGTCGATCGAGCTCTGGGACGCCAAGGACGGCTTCTATTACGATGTGCTGCACACTTCGGACGGCCGGCGCATGCCGCTCAGGGTGCGCTCGATGGTGGGCCTGATACCGCTCTTCGCGGTCGAAACGCTCGACCCCGAGATCGTCGACAAACTGCCGGGATTCAAACGCCGCCTGCAGTGGTTTATCGAGAACCGCCCGGCGCTGGCCGATCATGTCGAGACCGAGTCGACGGATAGCGGGCCGCGGCGCTTTCTCTCGCTGGTGAATCGCCATCGCCTCAAGCAGGTCCTGGGGTACATGCTCGACGAAAAGGAATTCCTATCGCCCTATGGCATTCGCGCGCTGTCGCGCTATCATCTGGATCATCCGTACAATTTGCCGGTGAATGGCATGAATTATCGCGTCGATTACGAACCGGCGGAGTCGAGCACCGGGCTTTTTGGCGGCAACTCCAATTGGCGCGGTCCGATCTGGTTTCCGGTCAACTTTCTGCTCATCGAATCGCTGCAGAAATTTCATTTCTTCCTGGGCGACAACTACACGGTCGAGTGCCCGACCGGCTCGGGCAAGCACCTGAACCTCTGGCAGATTGCCGGCGAGATCTCCCAGCGTCTGACGCGAATTTTTTTGCGGGACGAAAACGGCCGCCGACCGGTGTTCGGCGGGACGGAAAAATTCCAGCAGGATCCCAATTGGCGCGATTTGATTCCGTTTCACGAATACTTCCACGGCGACAACGGCGCCGGCATCGGCGCCAGCCATCAGACCGGCTGGACCGCGCTGGTGGCAAAGTTGATTCAGCAGTATGGGGACTGAACACAATTTGTCCTTGCGTCCAGCCAATCTCATGCCCACATCCCCTTGGAGACTGTAGCGCAATCGCCGAACAAGCGCAGATGTCATTCTGAGCGTCAGCGAAGAATCTCGCATTTTCTACCGCTTACGAAGGCCCCCTCCGGCATGTCCTTCGGATGACCTTGCGACACAGTCCCGGAGAGAGAAGCCCTGCTGAGATCTCGCTACAAGAAACCGCGCATCCGAACCCGCCGAATGTAAAATGATCGCCGCTTCACCAGACCGACAGCGCACGTTGTTTCCGGCGCTTGCCCTCGGGCTCACGACTCTGGCCTTCATCGTCGCCAAGACCGGCCGCGACGCGCTGTTTTTCCAGGGAAGCGGCGGGCTTTTGCAACTGCCGCTCATCTACATCAATATCGGCGTGGCCTCGCTGCCGCTCGCGATGATTTTCGTTAAATCGATGAAAGTGTGGGGCGCGCGCCCCGCGCGCATCGGCGTCCTGTTGTTTGCGGCATCGATCATGGCGTGCGCGGCGCCGTTCCTGGAGCCGGGTGGCAACACGCCCATGCTCGCCATGTTCATGTTTATTCCGGCGGTCTTCGGCCTGCTGTTTGCGAGCCTCTGGCTGCTCGCTTCCGACTTGTTCGAAAAGATCGAGAGACGCGACGCCGCCCGGGCTTTCAGCAAGATCGGCGCGGCCACGCTCGCCGGCGGCATGACCGGCGGGCTTGTTTCCAAGGCGCTGGCGCCGCATCTTGATCCAAAGTGGCTGATTCTTTTAGGCGCCGCGGTTCTCTCCGGCGTGGCCTTCCTCGTCCTGCATATTCATCGCCGCTTCCCGACCAACGTCGTCGCCAAGAAAACCGATCAGAAAAAAGGATTTTTTACTCCGCTGGCGAAGA
>CAMLCX010000216.1 GCA_946478635.1 uncultured Pseudomonadota bacterium | reverse complement strand
ATCGATGACGTAGGGGTTGGCGTTGCCGACGTGCACGCCGACGGCGAGGTTGAGCCGGCTCATTTCCTCGTACAGCGGATAGAAATACGGGTCGGTGATCATGCGCTGCCCTTCGATGCCGCGCATGAAAACGCCGCAGGCGCCGTGGGCGGCGCAAAACTTGAGCTCTTCCAGCGCCGCGCTCATGTCGAGCAGCGGCAGGACGCAAATCCAGCGCAGCCGGCTCTGGCCCTGGGCGTGGATGTCCGCCAGCCAGCGGTTGTAGCCTTTGCTGATGGGAATTTCCCACTCGGGTTTGTCGGCGATTTGCTCGATGAACATGGTCGGATAAAGCACCTGGATGTCGATGCCGAGCTCGTCCATGTGCTTGAGCCGCGCCGGCACGTTTTCCATCTCGCGGGTTTCCTGCGGCGTGTTCATGTCGCGGCCCGTGCGCCTTGCCACATCCGCGACATTCTGTGCGGTGAGAACGATCCGCACCAGACCGCGGATCTTGCCGTCGATGTACCAGTATTCGCCGCCGCCCTCGCCGCGCGGCTTGACGATCAGCGGCCGATATTTTTGGTCGGCCTTGTCGATGTAATCCCAGGTGCGCTCCGATTCCACGACGTGAGCGTCCGAATCGATGGTCGGCATAGTGTACTACCTCCTCGGCAGACTGCTGAAAAAGACTCATATGCTTCGCTGCGCACGATCACCTCGCTACAACGTACCGGATAAGTACGCCTTCGCCGATTCCTCGCGCGCCTCGCCTCTGAGATCTTTTTGAGGAGCCTGCGTCTCTCAGCAACCCGGCAGCGAAAGTACCGTAACGACCGGCGCCTCTCGGTTATTTAGTCCGCAAGCGTCGAATACCAAAGCCGCGCTGTGCGTTCAAACGAAAACTTTCTCAAACTCACCCACCAGCAGCACAGCCGCAACCAAAGAAGAACAAGAAAAACTTCACTGCGGCGGCATAGAGTGCGCAGAGTTCGACCCTTTCTTGATAAAATAATTATCTCCGCGATCTCTGTATTGCATTGCCATCCAAAAACTAACACCAACATGTTGGTCGTAGACCCAAGATCAAGCGGCAATTTTCAGTGTCTGGAGTTGGCCAGCATCTCGCGTTGAAGTCTCTGGTAATGATCGTCAAGCGGATGAAGGTTCTTCGGTGGACGACCGCGCTCGGGCCAACACACTCCGACCAGTACCGGTTTAATCACCTGCTCGCGCAGGATCAAAAGCGCCGCCAGCGTGCGGATACCGGGTCGGCGCACTCGATAGCGCCGCGTTTTGCCGATCCGCTCCACCACCGACTTGCCCATCAGCTTGTGCAAATCATAAGCGGCTTTACGGGCCACATAGCTCGCCATCACTCGTCCATTGCACAAAACCAGCTGTTCGCCCATAGGCGAACCTCTTTTTCCCAGCTCCGGCAAGGACATTTATATTCGAGCTTTCACCTCCTGGGTCACCCCATGGGGGTGTCGAGTATCACTACGCGGCCAAACAACCAATTGCCGCGGCCGGACTTACACCGGCTAGACAAGCAACTGTATAGGCTGCATACGAAGCGCATGAAGACCACGAAGACTCTAAAAATTAATACTTTTTTCTTCTGAACTTCGTGAACTTCGCGACCTTCGTGTTGAAATTTTCGTCTCTACTTTTTTGGTTGTGGCTCGCCGGTGCCAGGCCTTCGTGGTGAATCCTTCTTTTTTTAGTTGCGGCTCTGCCGCGTTGGGAACTAACGTTGATTTGTTGCAAAACCGAGGATGAAAATAACTGGGACGGGTTCTACCCGCCCATCGCCACCGGCGGAGAAAACACCGTTGGCCCTGTGACCTCGGTTTCGAGGGCGCGCAGCGCGGTCTGAATGATTTCCCGGCGCAGGCGCGCATCGAGCTCTTTGGACAAGTTCGGATCGCCGCAGGGGTGCGGGATACTGACGCCTTTCACGATTCGGTTCGCGCGCACCTGCTGCGCCACCGGAAACATCGCGCTGATAAGCGCCACCGGCAAGCCGGCTTTTTCGAGTTCTTTGCTAATCACAGCGCCGCTGCGACTGCAGGTTCCTCACGTGGCGACAAACAGCACGCCCTCCACGCCATCCCTTTTCAAATCCGCGGCGATTTCCTGGCCCATGCGGCGCATCACCGTCGGCGAGCCCTGGTTTCCCGGAATGACGTAGTAGGCCGGATAAAGTTTCCCCGCGCCGATCGCGCCGTCCGCTTCGAGGGCGCGCAAGGCGTCGAGCGGCACGCCGTAATGCGGATTCTGATTCATATAGGCGACGTTATAGCCGCCGTGAACCGCCTCCCATTTTCCCGGTTCGAGCTCCTTGAGCTCGGCGATGTTGTACTTCCGCCAATAGGTGTTGCGGTAGGTCTTGAACTTGTCCGGGTTGCCCCACGGCACCACGCCGCTGGTGGTCACGACGGCAAGATTGCGCTCGTTCACGCGCACGAGCGGCGCCGCCGGCGCCGCATCGTCCCAGAGCTCCATCGGTAATTCACTTGCGAAGGGCTGGTCATTAATTTTCTTGAGCAGCATTTCCACCGCGCGCGCCGCGCCGCGATTCTCGGTTTTTTCAATGCGGCGGATGCCGCGGCTGATGTAGCCCTCCTTCGCCGCCGGGCCTATTTCCTTTCCGGCTGCGAGACGAATCGCGAGACTGGCCATGCGGTTCATGGCATCGGTCATTCCGGCCGTCGATTCAGCGGTGGGCAAACAGTAGATACGCGCATTGGCAAGTTCACGATAGGCGCCCACGCCCGGGTTCTCATCATGCATCGCGGTCACGCAGGAAATCGCCAAGTCATTCGCAACAGCGTTGCAAACCTCGACGCAAGTCATGCCGTAGCGCCCGGAATTAAAAGCCGGTCCGGCAACCAGCACTTGCGGCGCCGCGGCGCGCACCGCATCCAGAATCGCTTTGACGGCTTCATCTTTGTGCTCGTGAAAATAATTGTCGCCGACGTAGATCGTGCAAACGATCCTGGCGTCGGCGCCGAGCTTCAGCTCCAAGGCCCGCGCCGCGCCGGCGCTTCCTTCGATAACGCCCACCGGCAGACCCGCTTTTTCTTCGCCGCCGAGACCGGCAAAGAACTGATTGACGATATGAACGATCTTGATCATGAATTTAACTCCTTAAGCGTTCAAAACGTTCAAGCCGTTGGATTCTTCGACTAGCTCAGGATGAGCAAAGAAATAAAGCCGCTCATGGTGAGCCCGTCGAACCATGCGCTCCGTTCAATCCCCCTCCTTCATCCTCCCCCGCGGACGCGGGGGAGGAACAGAGGTGGGGGTTTGAACGATTTGAACGATTTGAACCCTTAGAATTCTTCGCATCTGAATTTATTATCCCCCCAAATATCCGCTCCGCCGATGATGACATCGCGCGCTTCGAGCGACAACGCGCCGTGCGCCGGCATCAACGCGGCGCCGGGAAAAGGAAAAATTTTGATCTGCTCGTAAGGTCCGATCACTCGATCCATGGGCGGCAATTCCACGGGCCGGTCCAGAGCGCCCGTGCTGACAACCGCGTCGGCTTCGGGAAGGTAAAACAGCACCGGACTATCTTTACCTTCTTTGCCGCCGTTTTCGTAGGTCACGAGCGTGGTCCTGACGCCGATTTTTTCACACGCGCGCACGGTAAACATCACGTCGACAAAGGCATTTCCGCCGCCGATCCAGGTGACCAGCGCGCCATCGGCGCCCATGGCTTTGGCCAGGCGCGCGGCATTTTGCGCGCCGACTTCTTTGCCGTGACTGGTTTCGAAGCGAATCCGCTGCAGGATGATTCCACCGAAATTTAAAGTTTTGCCGTGGGCCGAATACAGCTCCAACACCAACGGATGATTTTGCCAATCCCAAGTGGCCGGGTAATAACCTCGGCCCGACCGCGTCGTGTCGACGGTCACTGCGCCATCGAACAGCTCGTTAGGATGAATGAAAGTCGACAGCGAGTTGCGCAGCGACAAACCATAATAGCCGACACCGGAATGCACGTGCTGGGGATCGGTGATACAGCCCTGGATCAGCATCACGTTGGGCAGAGCGGGATTTCTTTCGCTGAGATCGTACGTGGTAATCTTCACCGGCGGCAGTTCTGCTGTCACCTGCGCCAGGCGCCGGGCAACTTTGAGCTCCGCCGCTTGAATCGCCCCGTGGGCATCGAGTTCACCCAGACCGGGAACCATTCTAAAGCTCAGGATCAGATGCACATACGCGCTGAAGCGCGAAATGTCCGCGCCCGGTCCCGACATGTCGAGAATGGCGGCGCGTTGCACCGTCGTTCCCGCGCGGATCGTACCCTCGTACTCCGCGGCGGCAACCACGGTCATGCCTGACAGCCGATGCGTTCGTCCATCGCCGACGTTCTCGACGGCCCCAAGCACTCCCGCAAAGACCTGGCCGCTGCCGGAAACTTTGTAGCGCGGCTCGACGATGTCACGAATGCCGGTGATACGCGTCTTCTCGCCCGGCGAGGCGACCGCAAGCGTCGCATCTGTGATCCGCGAATCTTCCAGCACGAGCGCGATCAACGCGCCCTCGTCGACGTCGAGAATTTCGCTGTCGTAGCGAAACCGATTTCCCAGACGAATTTTACTGACCGGAAATTCCGCAAGTTCGAGTTTCATAATCTCTTCCAGGTTCAAGTCGTTCAAACCACCCCCACCTCTGTTCCTCCCCCGCGTCGCGGGGGAGGAGAAAGGAGGGGGCTTGAACGGAGCGAAACGGTTGAACGGCTTGAACATTTTGAACCAATTATTTTTACGGCGCCCCCATGATCTTGCGAAAGTCTTGAATGTAGTTCTGCAGACTAGCGCCGAGCTTGGGGCTCACGACAAAATCCGGCTTGACCTGAAAATCTTTGAACTTGCTGCGCACGCCCTTCATCGCGCTCCCTTTGCCCAGGGTGGTGGCCAAAAAAGACTGCGCCTCCTCCGAGAGCACCCACTCTGTAAAGAGCAACGCGGCATGAGGATGCGGCGCGTTCTTCGCGACAAAATACCCTTCAGGCTTGACGATTGCCGGCGCCAGCACTTTGAAACCAAGCGGCGCGCCTTTCTCCCGGATCGCGGCCGACGTTTCGCCGTTGATCGCGATGCCGATGGGGTACTCGCCCGAGGCTACCACTTGCGTCGTCAATGTTCCGCCGCGCCGGTAACTCAGCTCTTGCTTGGCAAGCCGCGCTAGATAGGCAACGGCTTTTTCCCGACCCCAGGCCTCCTCCATCGCCGCGAGAATATAGCCCGCCTCCGGATCGAAAAGCATTTTCCCTTTCCAAGCGGCGCTGAGCAGATCCTCGTAGCTTTTCGGCGCTTGCTCCGCTTTCACCGAGTTGGTGTTATAGATGAGCGCCGTGGTCAAATAATACATGCTGTGCCAGTAACCCGCCGGATCGTACGTGCCGTCAAAATAACGGTTTCGCTCGGCAACCACGTAGGGATGCACTAAATTCGCGTTCAACAGCTGATAGCCGTAGCTCAAGTCGACTTGAACCACATCGAACGCATGCCTGCCGGCGCGCGCCTCGGTCAAGGTGCGGCTAAGAATGCCGTCGCGCGGCGAAAAGTAATGTTGCAAGGCGATGGCACGGTAACGGCTGTTGAAGACCCGCGCGAGCGGCAGAAACTCATCGATCGGCAAGGTGCCGTAATAAACGAGTTCGCCTTCGGCCTGCGCGCCTTTGAGCAGGTAATTGATTTTTTCCTGTTGTTTGAGTGGTTTTATTTTCGTCGTGATCTCAGAAATCGACGCGCCACTCACGGGATTGGAAATGAAGATGCAAAAAACGACAAGGGGGGCGAATGAGCCTGAAGTTATTTTAAAAGATCGATGCATGAAGACACTTCCTTGAGCAACTTTGCAAAACCGCTATTTGTTCCTCGGACCAATTGCATCTTTATAAATCATATCGACGTCCATTTTTTGATAGGCCGCGACGAAACCGTTCTTATATTCGTGACCGCAATAATGCGCCGGCTTGAGTTTTTTCCACAAAACGTAGCCGTTCTCGTCCACGCAGCCCTCGTCGACCGATGCGGCGACCACTTTGCCGACGACCATCACCCGATGCAGCCACTGCTTGGTCCATTCCACCTTGCACTCAAAATGGCTCCGATACTCGGCGATGCGCGGCGGTCTGATGAGCTTCGATGAAATCGCGGTGAGCCCGGCTTTTTCCAGCTCGTTGACGCCCGGCGGAAACTCCAAGCCGCAGACGCGGACTTTCTCGAGAATTTCCCTCTCGAAAGACGGCACGTTCACGACGAATTCCCCATTCGCCAAAACATTGTTGCAGGTGTCTTTGGGTCTGCCGACGGTAAAAGCGATAAACACCGGATCGTGGCACACGCGCACGCAAGTGCCGAAGGACGCCGCGTTTATGTGGCCCTCGTTGTCCATCGTGGTGATCGTCACCAGACAGGCGCTCGGCGCAAACAATCGATCCCAATGCTCAGAAGGCACATCGATCTTCTTTGGGTTCACATCAATCGCCCCCCGTCATACGTGGCTAACCGGTACTAATCCTTGCCGTCATTTCGATTTAAGTGATGACGACACTTCCTTTAACAAGGTCCAGTCGACGATCTTCTCCATCGGAACGCCGGCGGGAACCTCCGCCATGCTCGCGACATTTTTTAGGCCCCTCTCGGTTGGCATACCGTTGTCGGGCCAAATATCTCTTAATCTGTCATAGGCTCTTTGCGCCATCTCCAAGCTCTCCAGGCCGATGAATTCTTTCAGCAACGGAACCACTTCGTCCCGACGTGATTTGGTAAAAGCGATTCCTTTGAGAGCGCCGGCCAGAACTTTTTTGACTTGATCGGGTTTGTCGCGCAGCAAATCATTGTTGACGATAATACCGAGCAGAGGGAATTCCAGAATGTCTTTGAGATAAACCAGCGGTCTGAAGCCGTCTTTCTCGAGGATCAATTCAAGGGGAGTCATCAACATGGCGCCATCCACATTACCTGCCTTGAGGCCGGCGAGGCTGGTTCTCGTGTCTCCGAGGCTGGCGGTTTTTACTTCGTTCGGATCGATCTTGAACTTGTCCAGGATCATCAGCAATTCGCGATGAACCGTGCCGCCGGGTTGGCTGATCGCAATCACGCGCCCGCGCAGCTGGGCCGGAGAAGTGATTTCAGGCTTGACCACCAAAACATGGTGCGTCTTGTCGGTAAAAACCATGACGAGCCGCGCGGGCAGGCCGCGCGCGATGGCCGTGAGCGAGGAACCCGTTTGCGTGATGTAGCCGATTTGCTTTGACGCCAGCGCAGCCAGAGATGTGCGGGCTTGCATGTAAACCGGCAGCAGCTCGAGACCTTGCTCGCGAAACAGCCCCTTCTTCCAGGCGACATATAAAGGAAACCACGTTGCTGAATTGGTCGAAACACCGATGTGAATGGGGGTCAGCGTCTGCGCGTTGGCAGAAGACAAAACGCCGAACAAGAAAACCGTGATTAGAAATAGAGTAAGATTACGTCCGGCGTGGCTCATGATCATGCCGTTTTCGTTCACCCGATTTCGGATATTCACCGCAGAGGCGCAGAGGACGCGGAGGGAAGAGGGTCTTTGTCACGAAGTATTCCGTATTCCGAACTCTGCGAACTCAGCGTCTCTGCGGTGAAATGTCTTGTTCTGCTTTGGTTGCGGTTTCGTCACGCCGCCTCCGCGGTGAATCGTGCTTTTCCTCAGCGCTTAAAAAACTACGCCGGACGCGTCGAAAGATCGATAAGAAGGCCGTCCGGGTCGGCA
>CAMLCX010000215.1 GCA_946478635.1 uncultured Pseudomonadota bacterium | reverse complement strand
CAGCCACATCTCTCCCATTATAGCGGACGCCTTCCTCTTGTTTGTAAGAGGAGTCGTGCTCTTCGTCGACCACGATCAAGCCGAGGTTGGGTACCGGCGCGAACACGGCGGAGCGCGCGCCGACGACGACATCCATCTGGCCGTTAAATATCTGCTGCCATTGGGACCAACGCTGAGCGCCGGTGAGAGCGCTATGCAGCACGCCGACTTTATTTGGGAAGCGGGCATTGAGGCGATCCAACAACTGCGGGGTCAATGAGATTTCTGGAATAATGATCAGGCTCCGCCGCCCAAGCTCGCGCACCTGTTCCATCGCCCTGAGATAAACTTCGGTCTTGCCGCTGCCGGTCACGCCGTGCAGTAAAAAAGTTTCAAAGCCGCCACTTGCTATGCGTCCGGCAATTGTCGTAAGGGCTGTCTCCTGCTCGCCCGTCAGCGCAAACCTGACGCCGGCCGTATTGACCCCCTGATTTGTTGTCGGAAGCTGCGCCTCTTTTTGGTTTCTTTGTTTCGCCAAGTGATCGGTGACCTCCAGGACTCCCAGCTTTTCAAGGCGCGCCAGCGCCGCGCCAATCGATTGATCCGGAAAGTTTCTGGTTAGCGTGCCGATGCTCACTTTGCCTTTGTAGCGCTTGAGCGCGACAAGGATTTTCTTGCCGATGTCGTCGTGAACGGCGACTTCACCGTTTCGTAGACTAACGGTTTTGCGGCTTTGCCGGCGCGAATTGGGCGGTAGCATCGTCGCCAAAACTTCGCCGAGCGACGCCAGATAGTACTGTGCAATCCACTGGGCGAGTTTCAGCAGATGGTGATCGAGGATTGGCTTTTCATCCAACAAGTCGATGATTGACTTGGTCTGATCCAGTGAACACTCCGAGACAAAATCGACAACGATACCGGTCATGATGCGCTGTTTGAGCGGGACCAGAACCCGACTGCCCGGGGCGATTTTGTTACCGAGCAGATCCGGGACGCGGTACACGAGAGGCTCCCGGAGTGGCGCTGGAACAATAACTCGGGCGAATTTTTCTGCCGGATTCATGCCTTCAAATGACAGTAATTGAACAATTGGGCTACCGCTGGACTATTTTGTTCGATTCGAGCACCCTCATCCCCGCTCCGAAGTTTTATAAAAATGCCATTTATTCCATAACTTACTTAAAATTGAACGTCGTTTTTTTGCGCTGAAAGGGATGGCAATTGGATTGCTTAGAATAGCAGTGCAGATAGCAATAATTAAGCATAATTAGCAATAATTTAATTGACTTAAATGGCCGGAACGGGTTAAAAATCACCACCTTCCGGCCTGCTGGGGTCTGCCGGGACGTGGCGGCAATGGAACAAGCGAACAACGTAAAAAAAATTCGCGAAGCGCAAATGCTCAGCAAAGCGGAGTTGGCGCGGCTTGCCGGCATTTCGCCGTTGACGCTCGATCGCATAGAAAAAGGAAAAGACTGTCGTCTGGCCACTAAAAGAAAGATTCTTCTTGCGCTTGGATTGACCATCGAGCAAAAGCATACCTTATTCAAGCAATAGCATGCTGTCGTTCTTGAAAAATTTGAATTTCGGTTCGCTTAACCTGTTGAGCTCCAACGACGGTTACGTTGCGTTGGATATTGGTTCGAGCTCGATAAAAATGGTCGAGGCCGCGGTCGATAAAACCAGTTACCGCGTTCTCAATCTTGGAATTCTGCCCCTGCCCGAAAACGCTATCCAGAACAACATGATCGTTGATGCGCAACCGGTGGTGGATGTGATTCGCCGATTGATTCAAGAAAACGGCGTTAAGTCAAAGCAGGTCATCTCCGCCGTTCCTGGTCGCGCGGTGATCATGAAAAAAGTGCAGATGCCCAAGCAGGAGCCGGCGGAATTGGAAGCCAATATCGAATTCGAGGCGCAAAATATCATTCCGGACAGCTTGGAAAACGTCAATCTTGACTACCAAGTCGTGCACGAAGCCGCCGATGGAAACAAGATGGATGTATTGTTGGTTGCGGTAAAGAAAGAAATTATTAACAGCTACACCGAAACTATTGAAGCGGCGGGCCTGATACCCACGGTGATGGATGTCGACTACTTTGCCCTGGAAAACATGTACGAAGTCAACTACGGCGCCGACGCTGAAAGCGGCGTGGTGGCGCTTATCCATGTCGGCGCTCAATATACGAGCATCACGCTTCTGCATAAGGGTATTTCTATTTTTACCGGGGATTTATCTCTAGGCGGCGCCTACTTCACCGACACGCTCGCCCGCGAGCTTGGTTTGGAGATCGAAGCGGCGGAGGCGGTTAAAACAACCGGCCATGCCGAGGGTAAAACAGAAGCGGATGTTACGGCCGCGCTGCGATCCACCTCAGAGGAGCTGGCGGACGAGGTGCGCCGGACCGTAAGCCTTTACGGCGCGCTACCCTCGGAGGACAGCGAGAGCCTCAAGTCGATCTACCTGAGCGGCGGCGGCGCGAAACTCGCCGGGCTCCGCGTCTTGCTGGAAGAGCGCATGGGCGTGCCGACTCGCCTGAGCGAGCCCTTTCGAGCCTTCAACGTGCATCGCAGTATCGATCGCAATTATTTGCTCGACGTAGCGCCCTACTTCGCCGTTGGTGCGGGATTGTCGATCCGGAGACCTGGCGACAGATGATTCGCATCAATCTTCTGCCGATCAAAGAATTGCGGGCGGAAGTCACGCGCCGCCGGGAGATTATTATCGGTTCGGCGGTTTTGGGCGCGGCGCTGATCATTCTGCTCGGCGGTTTTGGGTATCAATCCTATTTGCTCACGAGTTTGGAAAAAGAGCTCGCCGGACTGCGCACCGAGCTTCAGGCCCTCAATACCAAAGTCAAAGAAGTCTCAGACCTGCAGGTCAAGATCAAGGAGCTGCGCGGCAAGCAGAAGATTATCGAAGATCTCAACAATAAAAAGAGCGGCCCGGTGCTGGTCATGACGAGTCTTTCATCGGCGACGCCGGCCAGTCTGTGGCTCACGGATCTGCGCGAAGGCGGAGGCAATGTCACGATGAACGGCTTGGCCACGGATAACGAAACCGTCGCCAATTTTATGAGATCGCTCGCGACATCCAAATATTTCATTAATGTCGAGCTCATTGAGACAACGCAGGGAGCCGGTCCGACGGCGGCTCTCAAGAAATTTGCCATCAAAGCGCGGGTTGTTTATCGGCCGCCACCCCCTCCGCCCGCCGCCGCCAAACCCGCTGCGCCTGTGAAAAAAGAGGAGAAAAAGAGTTGAACGAGCTCCTCGACAATATTCTTGAACGCCCGGGAATCCAAAAAGTGGGGATTCTGGTCGTGACGATTATTTTAATCGCGGCGCTTTACTATAGTTTTTTGTTTAGCCCACGCGCTGAACAAGTGGCGAAACTCGCCGACAGCGTGGAAATCGCCCAGAATGAAAAAATGGTCAAAACACAAAAGTCGGCCAATTTATTGCGCCTGCGCAAGGATCTGCAGCAGCTCGACGCGGAATTGAAAAAGGCCGTTGCGCAGCTGCCGGAGAAGGGCGAAATCGCCGAGCTCCTCAGCAATATTTCCGCCAAAGCCCAGCAAGTCGGGCTCGATGTTTTATTATTTCGGCCGCGACCGGAAGCCTTTCGGGACTTTTACGCGGAAGTGCCGGTGGATATCACCGTCAAAGGCAATTTTCACAACACGGTCAGCTTTTTCGATGAAGTCGGTCGGATGAATCGGTTGGTCAATATCGACAATATCGGTTTTAAGAATCCCACCGTCGCCGGCGACCGTGTCGTACTCGAAACCACCAGCGTGGCCACCGCCTTTCGTTTTCTCGATGAAGCCGAGCGAAAAAAGGTCGCCGAGGATAAGGCCAAAGCGGCGAAGACCAAACGGTGATCGACCATGTCAACAAAAGCACATATTTTTTCGCTGGTCATGATTGCCTGTGTCGGCGTACTTGCAGGAAGAAGCTTTTCCGCCGAGGAAACGATTCGCACGCCGTCCGAGCAGATGAAAGAGGCGGTCGACAAGCTCGGGAAGGCGCCCGCTACGATTGGAAAATCGTTGCAGGATTTGACGGGTGCGGCTAAAGAAAAACTGCGGGAAACCTTCGGAACCGCCACGAAGGCAGAATCCAAGGCCGGTCCGGTCGACTTGAACCTGCCGAAGAAGAGCCCGGTGGCGCCTGCCGCGCCCGTCGAACTCAAGGGATCCGATCGCGACCCTTTTCGTCCAATGACGCTTAGAAGCAAGGTCACTCGGCCGACACGGGAGAACTTGTCGCCGCTTGAACGCAACGAGCTCAGTCAGTTGAAGCTGGTCGCGATCATCTGGGACATTAAGGAGCCGCGCGCCATGGTCGAGGATGGCGCCGGGCTCGGCTACGTCGTCAAAGTCGGCACTCCGATCGGGAGCAATGACGGCAAAGTAAAAGCGATTCACCGGAATGAAGTTGTGGTGGAAGAGTTCTTCTCCGATGATTACGGCGCGAGTAAGAAGCGCGACGTGAGCATCAAGCTTTTGACGGAATAAGGCAGATCAAGCGGGGATCATTTCATGAAATGTTTTAAAACACCTGCGAAGGTTGACGCAGACGCATGCGCGCGGTTCGCATTTATCGCTCTGGCCGGCATGGCCGGAATGCTGGGATGTTCATCCGCCGATGCGCCGCCGAAGAGTCCGGCTCAAGCCGTGCAGGCAGCGATGGCGCAGAAGCCGGCTCCCGCCAAACCTCAGAGCACCGCGGCGCCGAGTCCAGGCATCGATGAACTCACCGTTCGCGAGGAGAGAGGCCAAACCATATTGCAGGTTAAATTTGCGCAGCCGGTGAATCAATACCGCCACTTCACCCTGCCGCAACCCGCGCGCATCGTCCTGGACATCCTTGATAAAACGCAGGGCACAGCAAAGGACGAAGTCTTTCGCATTGATACCAACTGGGTGTCGGCTTTGCGTGTCAACGCGGGTGAGAATAGTTTGCGGCTTGTGACGGAGATCGCCGCCGCGGCCGTTCCGGCTTACACGATTTCACAGGATAACGGTGGATTGAAAATAGTCATCGGCAACGTCGATGCAAACATCGCGACGAAGCGAAATTCCGTGATCGTGCAGGCGGGGCGCCGTGTGGGTGTCTCAAGCTCCAGTGCCGAACCGCGAGCGCCATCGGTTTCCGCCGAGGAGCGTCCAGGCGGCGAGAAAAATTACACCGGTCAAAAAATCTCCCTCGAGTTCAAAGACGCCGATATTAAAAACGTATTTCGCTTGCTTGCCGAAGTGAGTGGGCTCAACATCATTGTCACCGCCGATGTGAATCGGCGCGTGACCCTGCGTCTCCTCGAAGTTCCCTGGGACCAGGCCATGGACCTGATCATCTCGACTAACGGTCTCGATAAAGAACAGATAGGCAATGTCGTGCGAATCTCCACCGCGGGCACTTTCAGAACCGAGCGCTCCGACCTGCTCGCCGCCAAAACGGCGCGTGAGGCTTTTGAGCCGATGCAAACGGTTTATTTCAATTTGAATTACGCCACGGCGAAGGAACTCGAGCCGAAAATCAAACAACTCATGAGCCGTCGCACAGATGCGGCATTGGTCTTCGATGACCGCAGCAACACTATCATGGTGCGTGACATCCAGAAATCGATCGAGGATGTGAACGCATTAGTGGCGAAGCTGGATACGCGAACCCCGCAAGTTTTGATCGAGTCCAATCTCATCGAAACGACGCCGACTTTTTCGCGAGCTCTGGGCATCGAAATGGAATCGCTCTTTAATGACGGCCGCGTGCGCACCAGCTCGCGGTTTATCGCAGGTCCGCCATTCGCCGGAGGGCAGCAACCGACGCCGGCGTTAAATCAACTGCTCATTCCAACAAGTGGATTTCGTTTTGGCTATTTTGGCAACAATATCACCAGTGTGTTATCAGCCGCCGAAGCGGAAGGTAACGTAAAAATTATCTCCCGGCCGTCGGTGGTCACGCTGAATAACAAGGAGTCGCAAATCGAAAGCGCCAACATCGTCAGGATTCGAACCTCCGCGGCGACCGTCGGCGAAGCCGGCAGCCTGCGTGAAATCCGCGCGGGGATAACCCTAAAAGTCACACCGCAGGTTTCCGCCGATGGTTTTGTTCTGTTGAACATCACAGCCAAATCGAGCACATTGGATTTCGGCAGAACGGTCGACGGCATCCCCCAGGAGAACACCCGGGAGGCCAAAGCCAATGTCTTGGTCAGAGACGGTGAAACGGTTGTTATCGGCGGCATCATGAAGGATACGAGTTCCAATTCGGATACTGGAGTGCCCTACCTCAAGGACATCCCCGTCCTTGGCTGGCTCTTCAAAAAATCTTCCTGGCAGAAGGACTTTGAAGAGCTGGTCGTCTTCATAACGCCGAGAATTCTTGCCGCCGGGTCAGAGAACCTGCCGACAGCGGAGCAGCTCTGGCGCGATCAGTTGAAACAGACGCAAGGAGCGCAAGCTGCGCCAACTCCTTAACCCCTAGCCTGCGTTTATAGATTAAGTTAGGATACCCCGCATGTTGCGTTACTTCACGGCGGGAGAGTCGCACGGGCCCTGTCTGACCATGATCATCGACGGGGTGCCGGCGGGCTTTCCTATTGATATTGGCAAGATCAATCATGATCTGTGGCGCCGCCAGCAAGGCTACGGACGCGGCGGCCGTATGCTGATCGAGAAGGACGAAGCGCAGGTGCGTTCCGGCATTCGCTGGGGCGAGACCATCGGCGCGCCCGTGGCCCTGGGAATCGAAAACCGCGATTGGAAAAACTGGACAAAGAAGATGTCCGCTCTGCCCGAGGACCGCGATGATAAGATCGCCGTCACCAAACCGCGTCCGGGCCATGCGGATCTCAACGGCGTGCTCAAGTACGACCGCGCCGATGTTCGCGATATCCTGGAACGGGCGAGCGCGCGCGAGACCGTGGCGCGCACCGCGGTCGGGTCGTTTGCGAAACAATTACTTGCGCCCTTCGGTATCCGCGTCATGGGCTATATCCGCTCTCTCGGCAATGTGGCGGCGAATTTGAGCGGGCTCTCCTTCGATGAAATTTACGCCCGCTCGGAAGAGTCTGCCGTGCGCACGGCGGACAGCGACGCCGAAACCAAGATGATTGCTTTGATCGAGGAGTGTAAGAAAGAGGGCAACACACTCGGGGGTATTTTCGAAGTCGTTGCGCTCGGGCTGCCGCCGGGTTTGGGTTCCCATACCCAGTGGGATCGCAAGCTCGATGGCCGCTTGGCCCAGGCCTTGATGAGCATTCAAGCCATGAAGGGCGTCGAAATCGGCCTCGGCTTTGAAATGGCTCGTCGGCGCGGTTCGCAGGTGCATGATGAGATATTCTTCGACCCAACCAAGATGGTCAGCGAAGGAACCCCGCGCATTGTGCCGACGGGATTTTACCGCGGCAGCAACAACTCGGGCGGCACGGAAGGCGGCATGACCAACGGTGCGCCGCTGGTGGTCCGGGTCGCCATGAAACCGATCTCCACTTTGATGAGCCCGTTGCAGTCGGTGGATCTTCGTTCCAAGCAACCGACCGATGCATCGGTTGAGCGCTCGGATGTTTGCGCTGCGCCCGCCGCGGCGGTGGTCGGCGAATCGGTCGTCGCCTTCGAGATCGCCAAAGCATTTTTGGAAAAATTCGGCGGCGACTCGTTGCGCGAAATCAGGCGCAATTACGAAAGCTACCTGGAACAGATCAAAAACTACTAGCCGCCTTGCCGAAATCGCCGACACAGAACATCGCGCTGATCGGTTTCATGGCCACCG
>CAMLCX010000214.1 GCA_946478635.1 uncultured Pseudomonadota bacterium | reverse complement strand
TTTGCTCTTGTCGCCGATCACAAAGTAGCGCAGCGGGATTTTGTGCTTGCGGGCACAGGCCGACGGAAAATTTGCGCAGCCCGCGAAAATTCTTAACTATAGCAGTGCGAAGAGCACGAAGTTAAAAAGTTTGAAAACTATTCATGTCGGAACCTTCGTGGCCTTCGTGTGCTCCTTCGAAAATAAATGCGCGAATCGCTTTAGCGTTGTAGCCTGGATGCAGCGAAGCGGAATCCAGGAGGGCGGTGCCGGGCATGGCATATTTCAGAGCGCGCGTGCATCAAGAACCCGGATTGCGCTTTGCTCCATCCGGGCTACAGGAGCGCAGGATGACACCGAGGAGCGGCAGAACGCTGGCGGGTGTTAGCGCGGCAAAGCTACACTAAAAGGAATTCAACACAGAGTGTGCCATGAGCTTGTGCTCGTCCGAGGCGGGTTGAAACCCGCCCTTTGTGATTTTTGCGTTCTTTGTGGTTAAATCTCCGAGTTGCTTTGTCCTGGGCCTTGCCGCGTGAGTATCTTGCCATGCTCGTTACGGGGAGGAAATTGTTATGAACTTTTGTCTGCACGGATCGGCGCGCACGGTGCGTGAAGCGGTGGAGCGGGCGGTGCGCGCGGAGCAACTTGGATTCGAGGCGATCTTTTTTGCCGATAGCCAGATGAATAATGTCGATCCCTATCAGGCGCTCGCCATGTGCGCGGCCAAAACCACCAGGATTCGCTTCGGCACCGCGGTGACGAATATGGTTTACCGCGACCCGACGATCACGGCGAATTCCTTCGCCACGCTCAATGAAATTTCCGAAGGGCGCGCGATCATCGGTTTGGGCACCGGCGACGGGCCGGTTTACAGCCTCGGCCGAGCTGCGACAAAGCTCGTTGATTTCGAAAAGGGTCTCAGCACGATCCGCGAGCTGTTGCACGACCGCGGCGTCGACGTGCCGCAGAGCAAAGAGCGCGCTGGCGGCAACGTCAAACTTAAAGCGGGCAAGCGTCCCGTGCCGATCTACATCTCCGCCGAAGGTCCGAAAACGCTGCGCGTCGCCGGGCGCACCTGCGACGGCGTCATTCTCGGCACCGGATTTGATCAATCCGTGACGGAGTGGGCGAGGCGGCGCATCGCCGAGGGAGCAAAAGATGCGGGGCGAAAACCTGAGGAAATCGACATCATGCCCGCCGGCATGATCGTCGTCGATGACGACGGCGATCTCGCGCGCCGGCGCGTGCGCTCGCGCATGGCCAACCGCGCCCATCACAATTTTCGCTTCACCATGGAAACCGTGCCTGAAGGTGAATCAGCCGGCGTGCAGCGGTTCATGGACAACTTCGATATTTCCAAACCCATCGAGGAGCGCGTCGACCCTTCGTTCGTCACGAACTACTTGCTCGAGCGGTTCACCATCGCCGGCGCGCCGCAGGAATGCATCGAGAAGGTGAAAAGACTGGAAGCACAAGGCATCAAAAGAATTTTACTCACGCCGCCTAACGCGATTTACGATCAAGTGATGGATGCCTGGGGTAAACAAGTGATCGCCAGGTATTAGGTTTTAACGATCAGTGGTCAGTGGTCAGCGAGGACAACGCTGTGCGCTTCCGTTAGATTTCTGCGTCTCGATGGACGGGACCTCTGCTTTTGGGAGCGTTTGCTCACGCCGAATGCCGATCACGTCAGCTTCGTTGAGTTATGAAATCACAATGGTAAGCTGGGCAATCGGCAGTCGCCGCAATCGATTTCCAAGGGGTGTTCATGCGCACTAATGCTTTCTCCGTCCTCGCAATTATATCGTTATTTCTCGCCAATGATCCTGCCTTGGCCGCAACCGCGGAAAAGGCGACTGCAGAAAAGACTCAAAATGATCGAGTCGTCAAAGACGGCATGATGGTGAGCTTGGAATTCACTCTCAAAAACCCCGAGGGCAAGGTGCTCGAGACCAGTAAAGGCGGTCAACCGCTGAAGTATATTCACGGCCAGAAGATGATGATTCCCGGCCTGGAAAGGGAACTCACCGGCATGAAGATCGGCGGCGAGAAACACGTCACCGTCAAACCACAGGACGGTTTTGGAAAGATCAACCCCAAGGCGGTTCAGGAAGTCCCTAAAGAAAAAATTCCCCCCAACGCGCTCAAAGTCGGCGCGGTTCTCGCGACCCGAAACCCCGAGGGTATGGTCGTGCCGATGACGGTCCGCGAGATCAAAGAAAAAACCGTTGTCATGGACATGAACCATCCGATGGCGGGAAAAACCCTGGTCTTCGATATAAAAGTTGTCGATATCCAGCCGGCTCCGCCACCGCCACAACCGGCGGCGCCGGCAAAACCTGTCACGCCTGCGGCGCCCGCGAAGCCGGCCGAGCCGGCGAAAAAATAGGCTGCCCGAAAGCCGACGACACCATGGAGCTGGAAGAACTTGCCCTCCGCATAAAAATTTCCAGGTCCATCGTTTTTTTTACCGGCGCCGGTATCAGCACCGAATCCGGCGTGCCCGACTTCCGCAGCCCGGGCGGCGTGTGGACGAAATATCAGCCTGTGCTGTACCAGGATTTTCTCGCCAGCGAATCGGCGCGCGTGCAGCATTGGCTGCTCAAGAAAGCCACCTACGAACTTTTCAAAACGGTCGAGCCCAATGGGGCGCATTACGCCATCTGCGAGTATGAGAAGCGCGGGCAATTGCTCGGCTTGATCACGCAAAACATCGACGGACTGCACAAGCTCGCGGGAAGTTCGGATGATAAACTCGTGGAGCTGCACGGCACGGATCGTCTGGTCACCTGCCTGAACTGCGGCAAGCGCTACCAGCCCGCCGACGTCTATGAAAATCTTGGCGAATCTTTCACCGCGCCCAAGTGCGACGAATGCGGCGGCTTTTTGAAATCGGCCAATGTGTCCTTCGGCCAGTCGATGCCTGTCGAAGCCATGCAGCGCGCCCAGGCGTGGAGCGAAAAGGCCGATATCTTCATGGTGCTGGGGTCATCCTTGCAGGTGCAACCGGCGGCTTCCTTTCCGGTCATCGCCAAACGCGCCGGCGCGCTGCTCGCAATTATCAATCGCGACCCGACGCCGTTGGACGAAATTGCGGACTTCATTCATAACGGCCCTATCGGCGACTTTTTTCGGCGGCTTCAAGCCAGAGTTAGCGACGCTTAGAATTTGCTTTCGCTTCGCAGAAATATTTCGACTGGGCGTCTTCCGCCATGCGAACGTATCGATGGATCTCCTCCGTCTAACCGACGTGCCGACAGATCGCAACGAGCGGGTGTTTCGTTACTCCCGCAGTCGCGCCGTTATCGGCGCCATGATCCTCGGCGTTCTGGCCGCCGGATTATTCCTTTACGGCTGCCTAAAGGGAGCGTGGCTTGCGTATTACGTGGCGGCGATCATCATCCTCTGCCTGCTGATCTTTCAAAAACTCGTCACCGCGCGGTTCCAAGCCTCCAATTGGCTCATCCGCATGACCGATAACGGCCTCTTCATCAAATTTCGCTCCTATCTGAATAGTCATTTCAGCGATCAAGACGTCGCCGTTGCATTTCTTCCCTACTCTGAGCTTCGCTCGGCGCGCCTCGTGACGGAACGCCGGGAACTTCCCGATCGGACCGACGGGAACCGGTCGAATATATCGACGCGAGCGCGCCGGTTTGTCGAATTCGAACTTGCCGGCGACTCCAAACCGCTCGCCAAAGCTCTTGCCGACGAACGCGAGCGTCTCTTTGCCAAATCAGTCATCGGCGCCGGCAGAATCTCAACACGGTATCGACACGTACCGGTTCAACTCAAGTCTCCCGCATGCCTGCAAATCGAATGGGGCGTCGTTCCAAACGCTCGGACATTGCTCGATGCTCTCACCCGCCACACGCTCGTTCAGAATCCCGCCGCCATCTCCAAAGACTTCGTCCATCTCGACAAGTTCACTAGAGAGGAACAGGAAGCGCGCCTGCTGGATCTAGCCACATCCGGCGACACGATCGGCGCCATTACCCTGGCGCGGCACCTGTACTCCTACGATTTGACTACAGCCAAACAATTTGTCGAGGAACTCGCGCGCAAGCAAACCGCGTCGCGGTGAACGTCAGTGGCCATGGAAGCAATTTTGGATTTCTGGTTCGGCTCAAACCCTGACGACGGCGTGGTCGCCAAGGAGAAATCCGCGCTCTGGTGGTCGAAAAGTCCTGAGATCGACGGTGAGATTCGACAGCGGTTCGAGAGCTCCGTGATACGCGCCGCCGCGGGTGAATTATCCGATTGGCAGTGGACCGCTGAAGGCCGTTTGGCTCTGATTCTTCTTATGGACCAATTTCCCAGAAATCTTTACCGCGATTCACCCGGAGCTTTTGCCCATGACTCGAAAGCTCTGGCTTGGTCGCTCGAGGGCATCGGGCAAGGCATGGACATAAAACTCCGGCCCATCGAAAGAGTATTTTTTTACCTGCCGCTCGAACACTCCGAAGCGCTCGAGCATCAGGAGCAGGCAGTCATGCATTTTCGAAAATTACTCGACGCCGTTGGCGCCGATCGGAAAGATATTTTCACGGAGTATCTCGACTTCGCCGTTCGCCACCGCGACATCATCGCGCGCTTCGGACGCTTTCCCCATCGAAACAAAATCCTCGGGCGGGAATCCACGGCTGAAGAATTAGCATTCCTGGCCGAGCCCGGATCGTCTTTCTAGTGTAGTGACTCTTAAATGAAGGTACTTAGGTTTCGCCAGAACAAGGGCCGAAATTGTCGACAGGGGGAATAGACTCCCGCCAAGGCGCAAAGCACGCCAAGTGACGGGCCGAGGCCCGTCATCCCGAGCGATAGCGAGGGATCTAAGAAAGATTTCTCCCGGAGTTTATCGTGAGCCTGGTTGAAGCGGTCGAAATGACAATAAATTTTCCTTTCCTTTGCGGCCTTGGCGCCCCTTCGACTTCGCTCAGGACATGCTTTGCGCGAGATTTTCCGAGGTTCGATTGCAGCCTCAGCCACGGCGGGGTCCTTGGCGGAGACTATACGCCAGATAAAGCACCAACAGCGCTAGAATAATCGTCGGGGCAGATTCATCGCGCCCTTCGAACCCACAGGGGAATGGCTAATATTACGAAGGGCTGATCAAAACTTTTCGTGCTCCGCGCCTGCCAGCGTGATCAAGCGCAGCTACGCCATCGTTTAGAGAGTAGATCGCCTCGATGAACGGCGTCACGGATACCTGTCGCGCGGCGAGCGCCGCCAGCGCGTCCGGAAACGGTCCGCAACGCGAGCCGATGACGTTGATCTCATTGATCACGATCGGCGCAAGAGATACCTGGTGATTGCCGGCAATGGTGCTTTTTAATATTAACGTGCCGCGCGGGCGCACGGCGCTCAGCGCCAGATCGAGTCCTGTAGCGGAGCCGGTCGCTTCGACAACAACGTCGAACAATCGCGATTTCCAATCTTTCAACTGTATCGTGCGCACACCGGCCTTTTTGATCAGAGCGAGTTTGTCGGCGTGCTTGCCGAGCGCGGTGATCTTCGCGCCGGTCAGGCGGAGCGCCTGGGCACAAAGATTTCCCAGCTTGCCGTCGCCAAGGACAAGCACGTCGTCGCCGGGATTGAGCTGTATCTGAGTAAGAATTTCAAACGCCGCGGCTAGCGGCTCCGTAAACACCGCTTCTTCGTCGCTGACCGTGTCCGGCACAAGGTGCAGGTTTTCCACTGGAACGGAAACGTATTCTGCAAACGCTCCGTCTGCATTTAAAATTCCCATGACGCTTCGGTTCGGGCAGTGACGGCTTAGATCTCGATTGCACGCTGCGCATTTGCCGCAGCCGAAGTTGATCTCGCCGACGACTCGTTTGCCGGCGAAATCATTCGACGCTTCCACGACGCGACCGACAAACTCATGGCCGGGAACGCCTGTGAAGGCCATGTAGCCTTTGAAGATTTGCAGGTCGGTGGAACAGATGCCGGCGAGATGAACTTGGACGAGCGCCCTTGAAGGAAGCGGGCGACTGCCAGTCGCCCCTACAATCTGCGATCCTCCATCCCCTATCTTCGGCTCAAATAACGGCGCCGGATAGGATGGATCGAATCTCAGCTCGTGACCATCCCAGACAAGCGCGCGCATATCCGGCTTGAAGTCTAGCTGCGCAAAGCGCTCGCCCACTTGGTTTTCGGCCGCGGAATAAGTTCTCCATCGACATAGATATCGCAGCCGCGCTCGTGAAAGAAACAGAGCAGCCCCTTGATCTTCGGCATCTCGGGAATCGTCTCCATGTAGCCCCAGACGAGATCCTTGAAAGTCTCGTCGCCGAGTTTTACCGACCAGTAGGACGCCGGCCCTTTGTATGGGCAGCGCGACTCCGTCGGGCTCGCCGTCAGGAGATCCATGCGCACGTCCTCCTGCGAAATGTAATAGCGCACGGGGTGATTGGTTTCGAAAACGAGGGTCGGCCGGCGCGTGTCGGCGATCGTCTGTCCGTCGATGACCACGCGAACGTGGCGCTTGCTTGGCATGGCGTCGACCCGTTTGTACGGATCGCGTGCGTGCTTATAGAGTTCTTCTTCCTCCTCCATCCACCTGTCCATCTTGGGCCAATCGAAAGCGAAATGTTCTTTGATAGCGGCAGCTTCGGGCGCCGGATTCACATAACTCCAGACCGCGTTCTCGGCCGACTCGCCGCCGCTCCGCACCGACCAATAGGACGCTTCGCCTTTGACCGGACAGCGCGTCTTGTGCGCGGTCGGAGTGAATAGATCAGTGCGCACATCCTCCCTTGGAAAATAATAAATAGGCAATTCTTCCGCTTCGCGCACCAGCTTAGCCCGTTTGCTGTCCGCGATCGTTGCGCCGCCGAACATAACGCGCACGTGGCGCGGGCTTTCGCTCACATGAATCCAGTGCCCCGGATCGCAGTGGATCGGCACACGCTGCTGAGTGACGTTGCTTTGCATACTTCAGTCTCCTTCATCCCATCTGCCGGTCTGCGATGTTTGGACTAAAGATCGACGACTCAGTGCTTCCATCGGTTTAAGGTTCCAGGTTCAAAGTTCAAGGTGGGGGCGAAGACCTTGAACCTTGAACATTTGAACGGTTCTTGTCTAACCAAGTCTTTTTAGCTTCTGCAGGCTGCGCAGCTCGCGCGGCGGCTGCAAATGCTGGCCCATGATCGTCCACGATACTTCGCCGACGTAAATATCGCCGCGCGAATCGATGGCGATGCCGTGCGGCGCGATGAATTGCCCCGGCTTCTCGCCGGCGTGAATGTCACCGAGGCGCGCCAGACGCTTGCCGGTCTTGTCATAAATATCGACCCGATTGCCGAGATTCGGCGCGTCTTTGTTGACTCCCAGGCCGGGCCCCAGCTCGCCGATGTAGCAGATCGGATCTTTCTTCGTCGTGTCCATATAGAGCGCGCACGGGCGGTGCAGGTTGTTCCACTGGGTTTCATACTTGCCGTTGCCGTCGAAAACTTGAACCCGGTTGTTTTCCCGGTCGGCGACGTAGACCCAGCCTTCCTTGTCCGTGACGATGTTGTGCACGATGTTGAACTGCCCGGGATCCGAGCCGGACTCGCCCCAGGAGAGCAGCAGCTTTCCGTCCGGCGAATACTTGTGCACGCGCGAATTGCCGTAACCGTCGGAGACGTAAATGTCTCCCTTAGGCGAGAAAGCCACGTGCGTGCATCGGTTGAACGGCTCGCCGCCCTGATAGGGCGCGGCTTTTCCAGGGACGCCGATCGTCAAAAGAATTTTTCCATCCAGCGTACATTTGCGCACCGTGTGGTCGCCGTCGTCGGTGAGAAACACCGTATCGTCGGGCCCGATGGTCGCGCCGTGCGCGCGCTTGAAAACGCCGTCGCCCCAGGAGCGCA
>CAMLCX010000213.1 GCA_946478635.1 uncultured Pseudomonadota bacterium | reverse complement strand
TTCGGCGAGCAGGCGTCGCTCTACGCCTTCGTCGGTATGTTCATGCTCATGGGCATCGTCAAGAAAAACGGCATCATGATCGTCGACTTCGCCTTGCAACGAGTCGATCACGGTGAGTCGGCCGACAAGGCGATTCACGACGCGAGCATGGACCGCTTTCGGCCGATCGTGATGACGACCCTGGCGGCGGTGTTCGGCGCGCTGCCGATCGCGCTCGGGTGGGGCACCGACGGCGGCTCGCGCCGGCCGCTGGGACTGGTGATCGTCGGCGGGCTCGTGGTCTCCCAGTTCATCACGCTTTACATTACGCCGGTCATTTACCTTTACCTCGAAGAGTTTCAAGAAAAATTTCTCGACCGCACCTCGTTCTTCCGCTCGGCCCGCGCCCGCGCGACGAGCGGGTTCGGGGGGGCGAAGTAAGCCCGAACAACCGCCGCTCGGTCCGCGCTTGTATTCGTAGTCGAGTTCCGCCGATAGCCTGCCTCGTTTTGCCGATCCGATGAATGACCAGAGACTCAAATCCCGCGATGGTTGTGCCGGGCGGTGGAAACTGATAATACTATAAAAGTTTCCAAAGTATATGCCCAGTCAAACGGCAAAACGGCGTGCGCTTGTTCTTAAGGACGCATACACCGAAGATTCCGCCTCCCGGCGGATCGTAGCGGCGGCGCGGCGCCATTTTTTTGCCCATGGATTTCGCTCGGTCACGATGGACGATCTGGCCCAGGAACTCGGCATGAGCAAGAAAACCCTTTACGCATCGTTTCCGAGCAAGCTCGATCTTTTGCGCGCCGTGCTGCTCGACAAATTTCGCAGCGTCGAAGCCGATCTGGGTCGCGTCACGGCCGCGGCTTCAACGGACGTTCGGGCGACGCTGCAGCAGCTGCTGGCCACCATGCAGCGCCATACCGAAGAGATTCAACCGCCCTTCGTGCGTGACATTCGCCGGGAAGCTCCGGCGATGTTTCAACTGGTGCAAAGACGGCGACGGGACGTGATCCAGCGTTATTTTGGCCGGCTCTTTGAGGACGGTCGAAGGGCGGGAATCATTCGCAAGGACATATCGGCTCGGTTGATGATCGAAATGCTCATCGGCGTGACCGAAGCGATCATGAACCCGCCAAAAATGGCGGAGCTCGGGCTTAGCCCGGCCACGGGCTATATGAGCATTATGACCGTTATTTTTGAAGGTCTGCTGACCGGCAAGGGTAGATTGAAATAACAAACGGCGCGATTCGACGGCACACTATTTTAGGTGATCTATGAAACGCACGGCAATCCTTCTGGTATTGATCATCGTCGTCGCCGCGGTCGGCGGGTGGTTGTGGTGGAATGCGCACCGGACTGATGACGCCAAGGAGCTGATGCTCCACGGCAACGTCGATCTGCGCCAGGTGGATCTCGCCTTCAACAATAGCGAACGCATTGCCGCGGTGCTGGTGCAGGAAGGGGATCGCGTGCGCCGGGGCCAGCTGCTGGCTCGTTTGGATACCAGCCGGCTCGAGCCGCAGCTTGCGCAAGTCGAGGCGCAAGCCGCGGCGCAGCGTCAAGTGGTGCAGAGACTGCGCAATGGCAGCCGCCCCGAGGAAATTGCCCAGGCGCGGGCCAATGTGGAAGCGGCCAAGGCCGATGCGGTGAATGCGCGCCTGCAATACGAACGGCTGAAAAGCGCGGCCGAGCTGTCCGCTGGGCGCGCCGTCAGGTTGCAGGATGTCGATAACGCCAAAGCCGCCTTGCAAGTAGCGGACGCAAAGCAGGCCGTCAATCAAAAATCGCTGGATCTCGCGCTCGCCGGCCCGCGCAAGGAAGATGTCGCGGAAAATGAGGCGCGTCTGCGCGGCAATGAGGCGCAAGCCGCGTTGTTGCGCCAGCAACTCGCGGATTCCCAGCTGATTGCACCGGTGGACGCCGTCGTGCGCACGCGAGTGATGGAGCCCGGCGAGATGGCTTCACCGCAAAAGACCGTTTTCGCGCTGGCGATCACCGATCCCAAGTGGGTGCGCGTGTATGTCTCTGAGCCGGATTTGGGAAAAGTACGTTCCGGGATGGCCGCGTCGGTGGTCGTCGACAGTTTTCCCAAGCGGCGATTCGAAGGGTGGATCGGGTTTATCTCGCCGGTCGCCGAGTTTACGCCCAAGTCGGTGCAGACCGAGGAACTGCGCACCAGCCTGGTCTACGAAGTGCGCGTCTTCGTCAAAGACCCCGCGGATGAACTGCGTCTCGGCATGCCGGCGAGCGTTCATGTGTCACTCGAGCAGGCGGAAAGGGAGAAGGGCGGAGGGGGAGACAAGGAGACGACAAAATAGCGAGACAAGGAGGCGAGGAGACGGGGAGTGCATGAGATTTCAGCGCTGCTGCGGATTTAAGTCAGCGCAGCTCGCCGCGCCGTGATTCTGATTTAGGATGGATTGAGCGTGAGCGATACCCATCGTCTGTCAATTGTGGGTATCGGCGCTGCGCGCCTCCACCCACGCTACAATTTGAAATCTCCAGTTCTCCTTGTCTGACTTTATGACTGCCACCGCAAATATTCCCGCGCTTCAGGGGCGTGAGATCTGCAAGTCCTTCCTGCGCGACAACGGCGAGACGGTGGCGGCGCTCAAGAGCGTATCGTTGACGGTGGCGCACGGCGAATTGACGGCTCTCGTTGGGCCGGACGGCGCCGGAAAGACAACGCTCATCCGGCTCGCTGCGGGACTTATGCGGGCGGACAGCGGCGAGCTCGGCGTTTTGGGAATTGACGTGAGCGTCGATCCGCAGCAGGTTCAGGAACGCATCGGCTATATGCCGCAGCGCTTCGGCTTGTACGAAGATCTCACGGTGCAAGAAAATCTGGATCTCTATGCCGACCTGCACGGCGTGACCTCCGAAGAGCGGAGCGGACGCTACCCGCGACTGATGGAGATGACCGGGCTCGGACGCTTCACGGATCGACTGGCGGGCAAACTTTCCGGCGGCATGAAGCAAAAACTCGGGCTGGCCTGCACACTGGTGCGCTCGCCGGAATTGTTACTGCTGGACGAGCCAACCGTCGGTGTCGACCCGCTGTCCCGGCGTGAACTTTGGGAAATTATTCTTCAGCTGGTCAACGAAGGCGGTCTCACGGTTCTTGTCAGCACGTCCTATCTCGATGAAGCGGAGCGTTGCGCGCACGCAATCGTTTTGCACGAAGGCGACGTGCTTGCGCAAGGGCGCCCCGACGACGTGGGCGGATTGGCGCAAGGGCGCACATTTGTCGCCGAGCCCGCCGCCGGCCAAAGAGCTCGCACGCTCCAGGCGCGATTGCTTGACGAGCCCTACATCGTCGATGCCCTGCCGGAAGCCGGTAAGGTGAGGATTGTGACAAAAGACAACGGCGGAACGATCGCGGATGAATTGAGTTCGCATTCCCCCTTGGCTGGCGCCGCCATCGTCGCCGTTCCGCCGCGCTTTGAAGATGGCTTCATGGTGCTGCTTCGGGATTTCAGGCAAGGAGAAGAGGAGACAAGGAGACGGGGAGAAAGTGGGGCGCGCTCCGACTCACCATCTCCAAGTCTCCATCTCTCCTTGTCTCCCAGTCTGCATGCAAATCTGGCTGCGGTTGGGGAGCCGGTGGTCACGGTGCGCGATCTGGTGCGGAGGTTCGGCAATTTTGCGGCTGTGGATCATGTGAGCTTCGAAGTTTTTCGCGGTGAAATTTTTGGCCTGCTCGGTCCCAACGGCGCCGGTAAGACGACCACGTTTCGCATGCTCTGTGGTTTGTTGCCGGCGACGAGCGGGGTGCTTCGAGTTGCCGGGGTCGATCTCCGGCGCGCGCGCGCGTCGGCGCGCCAGCGCATCGGCTACGTGGCTCAGAAGTTTTCGCTCTACGGTCAGCTTACGGTTCGCGAAAATCTCGAATTTTTCGCGAGCGCGTACAATCTTCGCGGCGCTCGAAGAGACGAGCGGATCGAGTGGGCTTTGCAGGAGTTTAGTCTCGGCGCCTTCGCCGACCTCCCAAGCGGGCACTTACCCGGCGGGTATCAGCGGCGCCTCGCCATGGCTGCTGCCTTGGTGCATCAGCCGGAGACGCTATTTCTCGATGAGCCGACCAGCGGCGCCGATCCGTTGGCGCGGCGCGAGTTTTGGCGCCGCATCACGGCGCTTGCCCAACAAGGCGTCACCGTCGTGGTGACCACGCACTTCATGGAAGAAGCCGAGTATTGCGACCGGGTTGCGATCATGGACGCGGGTCGGGTGTTGGCGCAAGGCACGCCCGCGGAGATTCGCGCGCGCGCGCGCTCGGATCAAAGGCGCGAGCCAAACATGGAAGACGCGTTTATCGCGGTGGTGGAGGCCGCGCGCGCAGAAGAGGCGCTGCGACGCGCTTCTTCGCGGGGAGTCGCCTGATGTTCGGAACCGGGGAAAAACAGCGTCTAGCATCGGCCAAACTGCATCGCATCGGCTCTCTGATTCGCAAGGAGGCGCGCCAGATCGTGCGCGATCCGAGCAGCATCGCCATGGGCATTGTCTTGCCGGTCATGTTGATTCTGTTATTCGGCTACGGCTTGTCGCTGGACGTGACTGAGGTGCCGGTGGCCGTCGTCCTAGAAGATCCATCACCTGCGGCGACAGAATTGGCTGCCAGTTTTCAGTTGTCGCATTATTTCGACGCCCGGTTGATGACCTCTGTGACGCGCGCTCAGGAACTCATGCTGTCGCGTAAAGTAGACGGCATCGTGCGCATTCGGCCGGATTTTTCCCGCTCTTTGAGTCTCGGCAACGCCGAGGTGCAAGTTCTCGTGCATGGCGTCGATGCCAATCACGCGCGCATCATTCAAGCCTATGCCCAGGGCGCGATCGGGCAGTGGGCGGCGCGCCGCTCGGCTGAGGGTTTTGCGATCACCAGCGGCCCGGTGCGTGTGCAAAGCCGCATGTGGTTCAACGAGGTCAACGAGAGCCGCTATTTCTTGGTGCCGGGTCTGATCGTTTTGATCATGACGTTGATCGGCGCCTTGCTCACGGCGCTGGTGATGGCGCGCGAATGGGAGCGCGGCACGTTGGAGGCTTTGTTCGTGACGCCGGTGCGCACGGATGAAATCCTGCTCGGCAAGACGATTCCCTATTTTGTCCTCGGCGTCATCGGTCTCGTGCTGTGCCTGCTGGCTGCCAAGTTTCTTTTCTCCGTGCCGTTTCGCGGTTCGCTGGCTATGCTGACCGCGGCTTCGATGCTGTACTTGCTCGTCGCCCTAGGCATCGGCCTGTTGATTTCCTCGACGGTAAAAAGCCAGTTCGTGGCCAGCCAGATTGCTCTGTTCGTCTCTTTTTTGCCGGCGGTGATGTTATCCGGTTTTCTCTTCGATCTGCGCAGCATGCCGGTGCTGGTGCGGCTGGTGACCTATGCGCTGCCGGCGCGCTACTACGTCGTGCTGCTGCAAACGATTTTTCTCGCGGGCGATATCTGGGCGGTGATTTTGCCGAACATGGCCGTGCTCGCCGGCATGGCCGCCGCGTTAGTGCTGTTGACGTACCGGGCGACGCGGAAGACCTTGGCTTGAGACAAGAATATGCTCGAAGCTTTTTTTCGCATTCTGGCGCTGACCCGCAAAGAATTGCTGCAGATCTTCAAGGACCCGCGCAGCCGCTACAGCTTGTTGATCCCGCCGATCTTGCAGTGTCTGATTTACGGTTACGTGGCGACCTACGATTTGAATGATGTTCCCTATGCAGTATTGGATCAAGATCGCAGCGCGGCTTCGCAAAAATTGCTGGCGGCGTTGGACGGCTCCGGCGTGTTTCACCGGGTTGCCAACCTCGAGCGCGCCGCGGACGTGCGCAGAACTATCGATGAGCGGCGCGCTTTATTGGTGTTACAAATTCATCAGGATTTCGAGCGCCGGCTTAGGTCCGGCCAGTCAGCCGACCTGCAAGTGATCGCCGATGGCAGAAACTCCAACACGGCGGGCACGGCCATTGGGTATCTCAGCACGATCATCGAGTCGTTCAATACCGCTTGGCGCAACGAGCGCGGCCAACCGGGCGCGCCGGTTCGGCTGACGACGCGCGCATGGTACAATCCCAACCTGGAGACGCGCTGGCATATGATCCCGGCTTTGATCGGCACGCTCACGTTCGTACAAACTCTAATGCTGACCGGTTTGTCGGTGGCGCGCGAGCGTGAGCAGGGTACTTTCGATCAGTTGCTGGTGACGCCTTTCCGGCCCGTTGAGATCATGGCCGGCAAGGCATTGCCGGCGATGTTTGTCGGCATCGTTCAGGCGACCTTGGTGTTGCTCGTGGCGCAGCTCTGGTTTCGCATTCCATTCGCCGGCTCGTTCATCACCCTGTACGCGGGCTTGAGCGTGTTTCTGCTCGCGGCGGTCGGCATGGGCCTGCTGTTATCGTCGGTGGCCGCCACCATGCAGCAGGCGATGCTGCTGTCATTTTTATTGATCATGCCTTTTGCGCTGCTGTCGGGGCTGACGACTCCCGTCAGCAGCATGCCGGTATTTCTCCAGTATGTGACGCTGATCAATCCATTGCGCTACGCGATCGATATCGCCCACCGGGTTTATCTCGAAGGAGTGGGTTTGGGTTTGTTAGTCCCCGAGTTGTGGCCCCTGGCGGTTATCGCTTTGGTGACGTTAAGTGGCGCGTCTTGGATGTTTCGCCATCGACTCGCCTAGCGCTTGGATCGATTAGCGATGAGAAGGAACTCCTAGATATGTCCCTGAACATAATTCAAAAATGGAATAAGGCAGGCGCGGTTCTGCTGCTCTTCGCCGCCGGTTGCGCGGTCGGACCCAATTACGAACGGCCGGACCTAACGGTGCCAGTGGCGTGGCAGGAGGGCGGACAGAGCGGCATCGACACCCGCGCGACCGAAATGGCACAGTGGTGGGCGGCTTTCAAAGATCCCTTGCTCGACTCGCTTATCGATCGCGCGGTAAAGTCGAATCTCGATCTCCGTATCGCCGAAGCACGCGTCCGCGAGGAGCGCGCTGCACTGGCCGCAACCGCTTCGGGAGAGTGGCCAACCCTCGATAGTGCGACCTCCTATAGTCGAAACCGCGCTAGCCAAAATGCATTCGGATTCCGCTCGCAAGGCGCTGTCGGAACGCCGGTCGGGCAACAATTGGAACAGAATCTATTTAAAACGGGATTCGACGCGGTCTGGGAACTGGATATCTTCGGCGGCACCCGCCGCAGCATCGAAGCGGCGCAAGCGACTTTAGCGGCGTCCATCGAAGATCGACATAGTGTGTTGGTGACGTTGCTCGGCGACGTGGCGAAAAATTATATCGACCTGCGCGGTTTACAAAGGCGGCTCGCGGTCGCGCAAGCCAATTTACAGGCGCAGCAGGATACCTTGGATCTGACGAAGATTCGTTTTGATGCCGGCTTGGCGAGCGATTTCGACGTCGCGCTGGCCGAAGGACAGGTCAAAACCACCGCGGCGCAGATTCCGACACTGCAGACCGCGTTGAAACAGACGGCGTACCGGATCGATATCCTGCTCGGGACGCAGCCAGGCGCGTCGTGGAGCGAGCTCGCGAAAGACGCGCCGATTCCCGCGCTGCCGCCTGAAGCGCGCGTCGGCTTGCCCGCCGATCTGCTCAGGCGCCGTCCAGATATACGTAGCGCGGAACGCCAATTAGCCGCCGCCACGGCGCAAGTAGGCGCTGCCACCGCGGACCTTTATCCAAAATTTTTCCTATTGGGATCGATTGGCTTGCAAAGCATCAGCGCGAGTGATTGGTTGAGCGGGCCGAGCCGTTTCTGGTCGATCGGCCCGACGATCACCTGGCCGGTTTTCGACGCTGGCAAGATTCGCGAGATCGGAAGAGCACACGTCTGAACTCCAGTCACTCACTCTGATCT
>CAMLCX010000212.1 GCA_946478635.1 uncultured Pseudomonadota bacterium | reverse complement strand
CTCCGTGTGCTCTGTGGCTAAAAAACCCATTTCTCTGGGACCTCGGTGTGCTCTGTGGCTAAAAAACCCTTTTCTCTGGGACTCATAAATCAAAACGGTCCTTTGAATTCGATCTCGCGGAGATCGGCGCGTTCTTCAGGCAGCCATTCGTCCTTGGCGCCGCTGACAAGCTTGCGAACCGCCGCCGCGATGGTGCGGCCGTTTGGGTAATAGAGATCCTCAAGCGTCGGCGCCGGCGGACAGGTCACCGGAGCGAAACCCAGGCGCCGCACTTGAATCGACCGCGTGTCCTGCACCCGTTCCAACACCGCCGCAACGATCTCCGCGCCGGCGCCGCAGGTGATCCATCCATTATCGACCACGCAGAGCCGGCCGGTTTTACGCGCCGACGCAGCGATGGTCTCGATATCGAGGGGCTGCAACCAAATCGGATCGATGACCTCGGCTTGAATGCCGATCGCTTCCAGGTAGCGCTGCGCGCGCAAACATTCGAGCTGCATATGCGATATCCCAACGAGAGTGACGTCGGCGCCGGTCACCGCGATGCGCGCTTTGCCGGGGGCAGAGGCGTAGAGCGCTTCCGGCACCGGCCCTTTTTGAAAATGCACGATGCGATGCTCGACGTAAATCACCGGATCGTTGTCGCGAATCGCGTGGATGAGACATCCCTTGGCATCGTAGGGCGTAGTGGGCGCGACGACTTTGAGACCCGGCACATGCATAAAAAAAGAATAAAGTCCCTGGGAATGCTGCGCGCCCTGGCCCCAGCTTTTGCCGATCATCGAGCGCACGACAAGCGGAACCTGCACCTGGCCGCCGTACATGTAGCGGCTTTTGGCAGCGATATTGATTAACTGGTTCATCGCCAGCATGAGAAAGTCCATGCGGATGTGCACATGAACCGGCCTCAAGCCGGCAAGCGCGGCGCCAATGGCGACGCCGGTCATCGCATCTTCGGAAAGCGGGGTTCCGAATACGCGTTCCGCTCCATACTTCTCCAGGAGGCCGCGGGTCGTTCCCTGGATCGCCTTGGGATCATCGACGTCAAGGCCAAACACGATGACCGACGGGTCGCGCGCCATCTCCTGATCGGTCGCTTCTCGAATCGCTTCTACAAAGGAAATTTCGCGTGCCATGTGAGTTCAAGACTGATAAACGTCGGTATAAAGCTCGCCGGCCGCGGGGAACGGGCTTTGTTCAGCGAAAGCAAAGGCGTCTTTGATCTCAGCCTCGACTTCCGCCTCGATGCGGCGCCGCGCTGCCGGATCGAGACGCGAGCCGAGCAGCCGGATTGGATCGCTTTTGATCCACGGCTCGGCTTCGTCCCGAGTTCGGTAGCCGAGCTGATAGTCATCGTTGGGCCCCACATGTTCCTTGAGCCGGTAAGTCAGACATTCAAAAAAGTACGGGCCCGGCGCGCCCGCGTGGAGCTTCTCGACCGCTGCGCTCATGCGCTCAAAAATGCCCATCACGTCGTTATTTGGGATCTGCTCTGCCGGCACACCGTGGACACGGGCGCGCTCGCAGATATTATCGAGCTTTTGCCGCTTTAGCTGATGCGTGTGAATAGCATAGCGGTTATTCTCGCAGACGAAAACGATGGGCAGCACTTTCAGCGCGGCAAAATTCAAGCTTTCGTGAAAAACTCCCTCATCGACCGCGCCATCGCCGAAGACGCTCACCACCACCGCAGGCTTGCGCTGCAGCTTGAGCGCGTAAGCGAAGCCGACCGCCTGCGGAATCGTCGTGCCGACCACCGCGGAGGCGCCCATCACTCCCGCGCCGAAGTCGATCAGGTGCATCGATCCGCCTTTGCCCTTGGCGCAGCCGTCGGTTTTGCCGTAAAGTTCGGCGATCATCTTTTTCAGATCGCCGCCTTTGGCCAGATATAATGCATGGCTTCTGTAGCTTCCAAAAACGATGTCGTCGGCGCGCAGCGCCTCACAGACGCCGACGGAAACGGCTTCCTGGCCGATTGAAAGATGAACCGGACTCTTGATTTTGTCGGTCGGATAAACGGCGGCGATTTCCTCTTCCACCCGCCGAATGCGATACAGACTTTTATAAAACCGCTCGTTCATCCTGTTTTCCTTCAGCATCCAAGCACTGTTGCAAAAACCATTCGTAGGTGAGTGCCAGCGCGGCTCCCATGGAAGTCTGCGGCATCCAACCCAACTGCTTCAAGTAACTGGAATCAAGTAGCTTGGCGGGCATGCCGTCGGGCTGACTTCTATCAAATTTGAGCTCGCCCTTGTAGCCCACCGCTTCGCGTATCATCTCGGCGATCTCTCGGATCGACCAGTCACTTCCCGCGCCGATGTTGACCGGCTCATCGCCGTCGTAGGTATCCATCAGAAACAAGCACGCGCGGGCGAGATCCCGCGAGAAAATGAATTCTCGCCGCGGCAACCCGCTACCCCAAACGTCGATATAAGCCTGGCCGCGCGTTTTTGCCTCGTGCATCCGGCGCATGAGAGCGCCGATCACGTGCGAGTCTTCAAGGCTGAAATCGTCGTCGGGGCCGAAGACGTTCGACGGAATCGCGCTGATAAATGCCTTCTTGAACTGCCGGCGGTAGGCCTGGCACAACAGGAGCCCGGCCAGCTTCGCCGTTGCGTAGGGTTCGTTGGTGGGCTCCAGCTTGCCGGTCATCAGGTACTCGACCTTCATGGGTTGGTCGGCGAGTCTGGGGTAAACGCACGAGCTGGCGAGATAAAGCAACTTCTTGACGCCATGGCGAAATGCGCTCTCAATGACGTGGCAATTGACCAGCAAATTGTCGCGCATGAGCAGCGCCGGGAAACTCTGATTGGCTTTTATACCGCCGGTCTTGGCGCCGACCAGAAACACGTAAGCGGGTTGGCAGCGGGCAAAGTACCCATCGACTGCCGCGCCATCCGTCAATCTCGGACCGTCGGTTCCCGGCAGAATGTTCGTGTAGCCCTCGCGGCGAAGCTCGAAGCGAATGGCATTCCCCACAAGGCCTTCATCGTCAGCGATGAAGATCGGCGCATTTTTATCCATGTTCACCAGCAGCGAACTGAAGTGGGAAGCAGCGAGCTTATCTTAAAGCTCGCGGTTGGTGGTTTTTGCCGGCGCCCAGGCCAACAGGCCGTCCGGCTCCTCACCCGCCCCTTCCCCGTCCTGGGAAGCACGGACCATTGCTTCAGTGTAGTACTCTTCTCGTCGATCGAAATAAATGATCTGGCTGCCGGAAAATTCGAAACGGAAGGGCACGTAGATAAGCCTTTTGAGACATTCTCGCACACGTTCTTGCCGCTCCGGCGGAACAAAAAGAAGCATGAACCCGCCGCCGCCGGCGCCGAGCAGTTTGCCGCCGAGGGCGCCGTTCGCCAGCGCGCACTCGTAGATCTGATCGATGTGATTATTGGACACCTGGGCGCTCAAGCCGCGTTTGGCCAGCCAGGCCTCGTGCAGCAGCGTGCCGAACTGTCGAATATCTTGACCGCTGTTGAGAACCGAGAGACTCTCTTCAACCAGATCTTTCATGATCCGCAACTGGCTCTTTTTGCCGTCGAGATCGGTAATGTAGCTTTCGGCAATATCGGAAGCGGTGCGCTCGATCCCTGAGTAGAAAAGCATCAGATGCGAGTTCAATTCTTTCAATCGATCCGCGGAGATCGTCACCGGCCGTACGGAGATCTCGCCATTGGGCGCAAACACGACGTGATTGAACCCGCCAAAGGCCGCCATCACCTGATCCTGCGAGCCGACGGTTTCCTTAATTAATTCCTGCTCGATTCGAATGCTTTCCAACGCCAGTTGCCGCTTACTCGGCATTTTCCCCTGAAGGGCGTAAAGCGCGTGCAGCAGCCCCACGGTAAAAGACGAGCTGGAGCCCATGCCGCTGCGTGCCGGCAGATCGCCGTCGTGATGGATTTCCAGGCCGCGCTCGATGCCTGAAAACCGCAGCACCGCGCGCACCGCCGGATGAGCGATCTCATCGACGGTTTGGCAATTTTCGATGCGCGAATAAACCAGACGAATTCGGTGTTCAAAGAAAGGCGGCAAGTAACGGCAGGTGAGGTAGCAGTATTTGTCGATGGTCGTTCCCAGGACCGTGCCGCCGTGATCGCGGTACCATATGGGATAGTCGGTGCCGCCGCCGAAAAACGAAATCCGAAAAGGCGTTCGACTAATGACCATGGATACTCGTCCTTTCCCGGGCAAGGCTCCGTATCGGCCCGATCGCAGCGGCCAAGTCGTCAACGATAAAATGCGCGGCTACGGCGTTTTCATACTGCGCGCCATAGCCCGTGCGTACGAGAAACGTTGTTGCTCCGGCGCCGCGCCCCATTTCGATATCGCAAGGCTTATCCCCTATCACAATACTGTCTTGCAAGCGAAAGCCGAGCTCGGACGAGGCCTGTTGCATCAAGCCGAGGTTTGGCTTCCGGCAAGCACAGTCATCCTCGGGCGTATGCGGGCAAACGTACAAACCGTCCAAACGGACCCCTGCTGTTGCCAGCAACTGTTCCATTCGCTCGTGAACGAGCCTGACCTGTTCTAAATCGAAGAAGCCGCGCCCGACCCCCGATTGATTGGTGATCACCGCCAATCCAAACCCCATCTGTTGAAACTCGCGGAGCG
The DNA here is from genome assembly GCA_946478635.1 of uncultured Pseudomonadota bacterium. Next base: position 3,267 of record CAMLCX010000212.1, on the reverse strand, counting down.
CGGCGGCGGCGCCGGGAATAAGCGTTACCTGATTCGGATCGGAGAGATACTCGCGCTCTTCAATAATAGTGCCGTCGCGGTCGAGCACAATGAAAGGTCGCGGACGCGATTGGCGCAGGCTCGCGAAGAACCTTTCCGCCGTGGCAAAATCTTCCGGAGTGCCGATATCGAGAAAAGGACCGGGGACTAAATATCCATAAAGACCGCGACCGATCCAGCGCGGAAAAATTTCCCGTTCCAGGGAAATATTCGCGCCTCGGGGGATCGAGCGGAGGAACTCCTGGCTCAACACATAGATTCCGGCATTGATCCACGCTTCCCCGGCGCTTTGCTTTTCGGCAAACTCGACGACGCGGCCGGCGCTGTCGAGCTTGACCGCGCCGTAGCGCTCGCTGCGCGTGACTTGCGCCAACGCCAGGCTTGCTGTCGCCCGTTGCCGGCGGTGCCACTCAAAAAAGACCGTTAAATCGACGCCGCAGAAAGAGTCGCCATTGATGGCCAATACATATTCTGAATCCAACTGTGGCAGCGCCAAACTCAACGCGCCGCCGGTGCCCAGGGGCTCCCGCTCTTGTGAATATCTTATTCCCAGGTTGCGGTAGCTTTGGCCAAACGCGCTTTCAATCTGCGCGCCGAGATAGCCGGTGCACAAGACCACCGAACGACAGCCGGCATCGGCGATCTGATCCAAGAGATAGGCGAGAAATGGACGGGCGCCAATTTGCGCCAGCACTTTGGGTCGGTCCGCAACTACCGAACGAAGACGCGTACCGAGTCCGCCGGCAAGCACCGCTACCGTGACATCTGACAATTCCATGCGCACCGGAAAGGTACTGGCACAGGTGTAATGAACCGGGTCATTTTCTATGCGTTCTTATACTGGCTGCGCGCCATCATGCGATAGCCCTTCAGCAGTTCTTGAATGCCCTGGTCGAGCGACCGCTTCGCCTCGAACCCCGCTTCGCGCAACCGTTGATTCGAAACAACATAATTGCGCTTGTCCGGGTCCGAACCCACTTCCGAAAAATGCACGTAAAAATTTGGCACATACTCTTTGATTTTAAGCGCCAGCTCTTCCTTGGATAGGTTGGCGGCGTCGAGACCGACGTTGTAAGGCCTGCCGGTCATGTGCTCGGGATGTTCGAGGCAGTAAACGAAGCAATCGGCGACATCGCGGATATGGATGTAATTGCGCTTGAAATCCTTCTCGAAGATGACAAGGTAACCGTCGGTCGACGCCGCGTAGACGAAATGGTTCACCAGGAGATCGAGACGCATGCGCGGCGACATGCCGAAAACAGTCGCGAGCCGCAGCGTGATCGCGTTCGGACTCTCTAAAAGTTCTTGCTCGGCCTGGGTTTTGGTTCGACCATAGAGGGAGATCGGCTCCAGAGCGCTGTCCTCGGTGCAAAAAACATCGCCGCTTTTCGTGCCATAGCCGCTGTTGGTTGTCGGATACACGACCAGCTGCCGCGGACTGCGCAAGCGCTTGATCAGGCGGATGGCGTCCAGATTCACCGCCTGGGCGAACGAGGGGTCGCGGTCGCAAGCCGGCGCGCCCACCAGCGCGGCGAGGGGAATAATCGCGTCCGCCTGAGCCAGCAACTTTCGCACCGTCGCTTCATCGCGCGCGTCGCCATAATAAAAATCGAAGCGCGGGTTAGCGCACAGCGCAAAAAGACTGTTTTGTTGATAAATCAGGCTATCGAGAGCGGTGACCTCGCACCCTGCGTCGAGTAAACGTTCGCAGAGCACGGACCCGAGATAGCCTGCGCCACCGGTAACCAGCACTCGCATATTCATAGGAAATGAAAAATTATGTAATTTGTTGATTTATATAACACACTTCGCTCAGCCGCGACAACCGAATGACGCGTACGATTCACATGTAGGGCGAACTCTACGTCGTCGCCCGAACGAAAGCACGCACAGGGGTGTGCCCGATATTTTTTTATACGGTGAAATAAAACGGACCATGCCATGCTAATATTATAATACAAGAAATTAATATCCCGCAGCGCAATTCTGTGACGGGTCGAATACTCTAAAAGGACTATCTTTTGTCGAACAAAGCAGATAAAAGTCGTACTGTTCCTTTTTACAAACCTGCTTCGGTTTGTTCTCCAGGTCAAACGTAAAGTTCCCCATGAGTCTCAGATCGTTTAATCTGACGATCATCATTCCGACCAAAGATCGCGCGCCGATCCTGCGCCAGCTTCTGGACAGTATCAAACAGCTTGAGGACATCCATAGAATTCGTCCGGAAATTGTCGTCGCCGACAACAACTCGTGCGACGAAACTCATGAACAGGTCAAATCAGTTGGTAGAGATTTCCCAGCAACCATCCGTGTTCTGAAGGTCACTCGTCCCGGAAAGTCGGCCGGCCTCAATGACGCTTTGAAGACGGCGACCGGCAACGTCGTCGCCTTCTTGGACGATGACGTGGTGGTCGATAAAACCTGGCTCACCGCCGCTGAAGCGTTTTTTACAAACGGCGAATACAAGGTCGGACAGGGAACTATTCGCATCCCGTCGCCGGAAAGGGACGAGCCGGAGACTTTAGTGCTGATCGAGCGTTATCGGACGATTCCCACACTTGAATACAAACCGACCTTGAAAACTATTCATTCCCTCAATGGGGCCAATTTTTTTGTCGCGCGTGAGGTGATGGATCGGGTCGGCGGCTTCGACGAGCGCCTCGGACCGGGAGCCGCGGGCACTTCCGAGGACGTTGACTTTGCGCACCGGCTGGCAAAAGCCAAAATCGCAATTGGCTATGCACCCCAGGCGATCGTCTACCATCGGGTCGACCGCCGCCGCCTGACGGAAGCATATTTTAAGCAAAGTCATCGGCGCCAGGGCGGCAGTCGATTTCTGATCCACAAGCGTGGCAGCGCGGCGATCCTGTTCGATCTGGCTCGAGCCGTCGCCGGCTACGCTTACTATTCCTTAATCAGAAAAGAGCGCGCCCGTTATCGCAACAAAGGCCGCATTTATCATTATCTCGGCATGATGGAAGCGAAAAAACAATCACACCGGCGAAAACGAGGTATGGGGCTGGCCGCGGTACTTTTGCGCCTGCTATTTGTTTAGCGAACTTCTGGTGTTACCCAGTCCCAGTATGCTGAAGTCGAAATTAAAGCTCGTATTGGCCGGGTTAACATTTCGCCTGACGCTCAAGGTCGCGGTCCAGCACTCGCAGAAGGACAGGAACTTGCCAAGGACGCGAAACCCCAGGAAGCGCGCGTCGCGCGCGTCGTAGGTGC
>CAMLCX010000211.1 GCA_946478635.1 uncultured Pseudomonadota bacterium | reverse complement strand
ATTCCAAAAATCGTTCAAATACTTTCGCCAGTCCGGGCCGGCCGCCGGTGAAGTTATGCATGGCGTAGCGAAATTTCATCGGTTGCGTCGCGCTCTCTTCGTAGTGCGCGGCGAATTCATCTTTGAGTTGCTGCAAGGCGCCGGCTAGACCCAAGGGCAAAAGATCGTTGTCGGTGTAAGCGGGACGAACATAGCCGATCGAAATCAGTTTTTTGCCGTTGACATCGATCCGATAAGGCACATCGGAGTTACCGTAGTCACCGTTCCACAAAAACCCCATGCTCGCGCAAATTTCCAACGTGAACGGACTCGGACGGGGTCCGGGGGACATGTAACCGAGCGGGCGCTTGCCGGTGGCTTTTTCGATGGCGTCGATGGATCTCACGATCGCATTTCGCTCTTCCTCCCGCGTGGGGTAATCGATCGGGTGACGGCTCTGATCCCAGTGGTGGCAGGCGACTTCGTGGCCGCGTTCCGTTGCTTGTCGCAACGTAGCGGGGAAAAGTTCCGCCATCAGGCCACTGGTCAGCACGGTGGCTTTGACGTCATATTTCTGCAGGAGATTGAGCAGTCTTTGAAAGCCGAAGGTCGCGCCATACTCGCGCGCCGTGAGGGCTAGGAAGTCGATACATGCCGTCCCCGGAGTGATGTCCCGCTTGCGGATTGCGATCGAGCGCGGCGCGGACTCCCATTCATGCATGATGTTGAAGGTTACGGCAATGCGGTTGCCGCCGGGCCACTGGGTAAACCAACTTGGCCGGCAGGGGAGTTGGGGCCGGTAGTTCCACTGATATATTTTTGCCAGATCGGCAGTCTGCATCGTAATCTTCCTTTCCGGTCTATACTAAGCGAGAAACTCCAGAGGGTATCCTTTGCGGCGGTAATATTTCTTCGCTTCTTCAAAGGCGAACAGCATGATCGTACCGTGAAAGGCAAACAAGTAAACGTGCCAGGGCACCGGCGCAAAATAATAGACCGCGGACAGCGGTGTATAGAAAAAGAGGTAGCAGAGCGCCAGCTCGAACAGGATGCCGAGATCGATCAAGGGGTTGGAAATCAGATTGAACATAATGTAGTGCCGCTCGAAAAAAGCCGCGACCCGGCGCATCAACGGCACGATAAGCTGGCGCTCGACGCGCACGAGCGATTGCGCTAGCAGCACCCAGGTGAATCGAAAAGGTAGAAGCACTAGTCCACCGACGAGCGCAAAAAGCGCGCGGATGGCGGTCAATTCCGCGGCGCCTTGGACATGATATTCGATGTGGACGCGCGCGGTGTAGCGCGGCGGGCGCCAGGCGGCTATGGCCGCGAGGGCTTCATTACGCCGCAGCGGGTGGAGAAAATCCCGGGAGAACAGCGAGGTTTTCCACGATCGTTTGCACAACACGTTGGCGACTTGTGTGGTTACGGTGGGGAAAAAGTACGCAGTTAAGGTTTGCAGATAAGCCGATGACGCTTCACCAAACTTGAGCCCGCCGGGAGATGATGGCATGGCAGCGAGACTCTCGCCGGGCTGCCAGGCGCCGAGCACCCAGCCCATATAATAGTAAGTGGCGTAACAGCTAAACGCCAAGAGACTGCCCTGCACGAAGTAAGAGCGGAGGATAAACCCCAGTGAGAGAATCTTCTCATCGCGCCGCCGGGGCGGTCGCTCCATTATTCCTTTTTCCGGAGGCTCGATACCCAAGCCCATGGCCGGAATGAGGTCCGTGCCCACATCGACGGCCAAAACGCCCATGACCGTCATCGCGAGCGGCGTCCCGGGAAAGAGGACCCAAAAGATGTAAGGGTACATCTCCTGTGGATTGCTGTTTAACACGTAAGCGGCAAAGCGTTTGATGTTATCGAAGATAGCACGGCCTTCTTCGATGGCGGCGACGATGGAGCTGAAGTTGTCGTCGGTCAAAATCATGTGCGACGCCTCTTTGGCGACATCGTTGCCGCGCACGCCCATGGCAATGCCGATATCGGCTTTTTTCAAAGCGGGGGCGTCATTGACGCCGTCACCGGTGACCGCGACAATCTCACCCATCTGCTTCAACAACGAAACGATCCGCAATTTATGCTCCGGAGCGACGCGGGCGAAGATGGTTTCGTGTTTTTCCAAGACCTCTCGTAATCGCTGGTCGTCCCACTCGGAAATTTCCACTCCGGTAAATGATTGGAGCGGTCCGTTCTGTCCGAGTCCGATTTGGCGGCCGATGCTGGCGGCCGTGAGCGCGTAATCGCCGGTGACCATGATGACCCGGATGCCCGCGGTGTGGCAGGCGTGGATCGCCGCCGGTACCTCGGGGCGCACGGGATCGGACAACGCTACCAGGCCGAGGTAGATTAGATGGATCTCGATATCCGCGGTCGTGAACGGTGCACCGTTTAAATCCGCTCCGTCTCGGTAGGCGAACGCGAGCACGCGCAAGCCGCGTTTTGCCATGGCGTCGTTCACCTCAAGGATGCGCTGTCGGTCAGCCGTTGTCAGCGGCCGAATTTCGCCGTTCGAACAGAAGCGGTCGCATTGCTGGAGGGTCTCGACCGGCGCGCCTTTTACATAGATCGTCGGTTCGCTTTGCGGCGGCGATTTGACGACCACGCTCATCCGTTTGCGAATCGACTCGAAGGGATTTAGGTGCAGGCGTTGATGAACGCCGCGCAGGCCAGCCTTTTCGGCCAGGCAAACCAGCGCGCCTTCGGTGGGATCGCCGATGACGAGGTAATCCGCGCCGCTTTTATCGAGGCGGGCGTTATTGCAGGTAAAGGCGCATTCGATCAACCGGCGCAGCGTCGGCCAGTGCGAAATTGCATCCAGGGATAACTTTTTTGCCGCTAGGTTAAATTCTCCTTGGGGCCGATAGCCGACGCCCGAAACTTGCACGATCTTGTCGTCGACGGCGATCTCGGTGGCCATCATGAGATTTTGCGTCAGCGTACCGGTCTTGTCGCAGCAGATCACGGTGGTGCACCCGAGGGTCTCGACCGAAGGCAAGTTCTTCACCAGCGCGTGGCGCTTGGCCATGCGTTGCACGCCCATCGCCAGTGACAAGGTCACTGTCGGGAGTAGACCTTCGGGCACGTTGGCGACGAAAAGGCCGATGAAGAATACAAAAGCTTCGAGAAACGTCAGTCCGGCGACTAACCAGCCGAGGAGCAGAAAACTTAAACCCAGGCTGCCGGCGAGCGCCGCGATAGCGTAAACGGTGCCGCGCAATTGCTTTTGAAGCGGGCTCGGCTCCGGTCGAATCTTTTGGGTCAAGCCGGCGATCTTGCCGATCTCCGAGTTCATGCCGGTGCCAAAAACCATGGCGCGAGCCCGGCCCCGCAGCAAGGATGTGCCGGCGAATAGGATATTGGGCAGCTCGATCCAAAGAAACTTGCCCGAGATGAGGATCGGTTGGTCCGATTTGTAGCGCCGTGCCGGCGTGGATTCACCGGTCAGCGAAGAATTGTCGACCTCAACTTCGAAAGCTTCCAATAAACGCGCGTCCGCGGGGACGAGATCGCCTTCTTCGACCACGATGATATCGCCGGGAACGAGCTGGCTGGCGTTGCATTCCTGCAGATTTCCGTCGCGGATGACCTGGCAGCGCTGGGTGATGAGCTGCTGCAAGATCTCGAGAGCGCGGTCGGACTTGTATTCTTGTAGAAAGGCGAAAAGGCCGTTCAGCAGAATCACGGTCAGGATGGCGATTCCCAGTTGCGGCAGATCGACGCCGGGAATGAAACAGAGCAAGGCCGCGATCCAAAGCAAGATCGCAAAGAAGCTGAAGAGGTTGCGCAGCAGCTTGAGCTGCCAGGGATCAGCGCGCGAGCGTTGCAACACATTGGGCCCGTAGCGGCGTAAACGTTGTTGACATTCAGCAGACGTCAGCCCATTGGTGAGGTCGCTTTGGAGCTCGAAGCCGATCTGCTCCTGGGTGAGATTCAAATAGGTCGGCAAAGCCGACCGCTGCTCGGCGCGGGCAATGAGTTGGAGTACCCGGTTTGCATCGCGCTGCGTCAGAAGTTCATCGCGGATCGCCGGTAGCAGTGAGCCGATGCGCTGCAAGAGCTGTAGGTGTTGCGGCGGCTGCTCCGCCGGCGTGGCAAGAAGTAAGACGATGTGGATCTTGTGTTTATTTAAGGAAAGGCCTTCAGGGGAAAGCCCAAGGATCAATTCCGGCGCGGCAAGATGGTCGATGCGCACATGGGGCACCGCGATGCCGTCGCCGATGTAGCTATAGCGCTCATTTTCGTCTGGTTTTTGCGAGCGGAAATGATCTGCGAGACCAGTAACAGATGATCGAGCACAAAGGTCGTCGATGACTTTCGCCAGGCCGCCCTTGAGCCCAAAAACGATTTTTTCCGCGTCGAGACGTTCGGCGATCATGGTCCGCGCCACGAAGAGCGTGCGACAGGCGGCCGGCGGCGACCAAGAACGCGGCCGAAGGAATGGGTTAGGGCGGCGGCGGCGACGGTGAGAAAAATTGCCGTTTCGCTGGCAGCCACTCGACCCGATGTTGCGCCGATGATCATGAAGCACGCAATGAGGGCCAGGTGCTTGGACAGCTTTGTGAGGCACGCGGCGACGACGTACGCGGACGGCTTCGCGCCGTCCGCATGGCTTCGCTCCCGATAGAGCATTTAGAAATCCATCGCGACGGATAGCGACCGGCGGATCACGCGATCGACTCCAGATAGCGCAGGATGTTGGTTGTGGTGACCAAACCCACCAATCTTCCGTTACTCATGACCGGCACACAACCGATCTTTTTCTCTGCCATCAAGCGGGCCGCCTCCTTGATCGATGTGTCGGGCGCCACGATTACAATTCGTTTCTTCATGACGTTCCTGACCAGCTCGCTCTTCAGCAGCGCCGATCGGGTTTTCTGCTTGAGGCCAAAAATCCGAGTCGCCGCCGCGCCGATCAAATCGCGTTCGCTGAGCAAACCCACCAATTTGCCGCCGTCGATCACCGGAATATGACGAATGCGCCCAAGGGAAATCACGTCGTTGGCCAAGTCCAACGTATCGTTCGGAGCTAACGTTACCGGAGACCCCATCATGATTTCGCGCACGATTCCCTTCCTGCCATTCTTCATAAGCCCGTTCCTCCTCTCCCGCCTTATCGCTCCCACGACTAAACGCGTCGCTGGTAACTTGACGCTCCATCAGGAGTTTGTGCACTGTCCGTGCCAACCCGAGCCCGGGGTTATCCTCGAAATATTCCCCGGTCGAGCCGGCCTTGCGCCGTAACTTTATTGGCAACAATGGGAATTCGTCGCTCTAATTCCCCGCATGTGAGAAGCGGGCCGGCAAAAACAATTGTAGTTCGCGTCCAGGCGGGCCGTAAAATCCAGGGCATATCTTTTGCTCGATTTCTTGCTGAAAAAGGAGGTTTTCGTGACTCCAATGAAGAGAATCCTTGCGCCGACGGATCTTTCTGAACTTTCGCGGACGGCGGTCCGCTACGCTCTGGAGGTCGGCTCAGAACGAAATGCCGAGGTGATTGTTTACCATGTAGTTAGCGAACACGGCGATTGGTTCGGCGATGATCGGTTGAATCCCGCAGCCGTACTCTTGCCGCGCCGAAAGGAACTGCTGCGTAAGTTTGTCGAAGAAAATTTCGCCGATTGGATCGGCAAAGTGAAAATTACCGAGCTGGTGGAGACAGGCATACCTTACGACAAGATTGTCAGGAAAGCCCAAGAGGCGAACGCCGATTTGATTGCCATGTCGACCCACGGGCGCACGGGAATCGAGCAGGTCATGCTGGGCAGCGTCACGGCCAAGGTCGTCGCCCGAGCCGGTTGCCCGGTATTGTCGATTCGACCGCAGGCAAACAGCTGATCGTGCGGCCACAGCGCTGACTGCAGCACTCTCTCGGCGTTTCCCGCGCAAAGCGATTTACCCCGTACGCGAAGCGTCGATCGATTCAACGGGATTCGTGCCGCTTTCTGAGATGCATGAAAACCGGTCGAATTCTCCGCCTCGACGAAATCCGGATAGATGGGCGAAGCGGCGGCCGCAAATACACTTGTCGGCAATTTCCACTTGTTTAGCTTTAGCAACCCACACTTCCGCGCGCAGCTGTTTCTCGCTTACAGGGAAGGCCGTGTGTGTCCGCCCGAAATTCCATTCGCACGGTTGCGAAGACAATAAAAATTATTCTCACAACTAGGAAGAAGACCGATTGTCTCTCCTGGGATCGCGCCCATTTGGACTTTTCTATGGTGGCATGTGCTTTGCGCTTAAAGCAGTCGCAGTGAAACCATCCAAATCAATAGAGAGAATAAAAAGGAGATAACGTTATGGAAGATTTCGCAGATGCAAGTGCCCTGTTCGGGCAAATACCCGCTCAAGGGGGAATTTCGCCCATCGAGAAACTGCTTAACGAGTTCGAAGCGCACGAAGCCAAGGAAGACCGCGCCCTGGAGTTTTACAAACAGACCATGGCGCACATGCCGAGCCCGCTCACCCGCTTCCTGATGCAGATGATCGTTTCGGACGAAGAAAAACACCGGGCGGTGATGCACGCCATGGTGTCGACGTTAAAGGGCAGCCTCACATGGACCAAGCCTGCCGACAGTCTTGAGGGCGGCGAACCTTCGGCCATGAACGGCAAGCTGCGCGAAGCTACCGAGCAGTTCATCGACTTGGAGAGAGAGGGAATACGGGAATACAAGATACTGGTGAAAGAGAGCAGCGGTTATTACCACGGCTTATTCAAGGTGCTTCTCGACGGCATGATCCGAGATTCGGAAAAACACGTGGAGCTACTGCAGTTTCTCAAGGAGAGTCTAAAGGATGCATGAATAGGCTGGAGGGGTGCGACGCGCCGGACTGGTCGAGCGTCTCGCTCTTCCCGACGTTGCGCGATACCACTTTACGGCGAGCTTCTTCGGCGACACGTCGTTACGGCTCATGGATTTTCATTTCGACAATATTATTGGCAAGAGTAAAGCCCTGGGCGATGTTCTGGAGATGGTTAAAAAGGTCGCCAATACCCAGGCGACCGTTCTCATTACCGGCGATAGCGGCACCGGCAAGGAGCTGGTCGCGCTGGCGCTTCACGCCCATAGCGATCGTAACGATCAATTGTTCTTGCCGGTAAATTGCGGCGCTCTCCCCGAAACATTGTTGGAGAGCCTGCTGTTCGGCCACATCAAAGGCTCATTCACTGGAGCCTTCGCCAATCAGGAGGGATTATTCGAAAAGGCCCGGGGCGGAACCCTCTTTCTCGACGAGATCGGCGAAATTCCGCAACATCTTCAGGTTAAGCTGCTGCGTGTGCTGGAAGCGAAAGAAATCTTGCCCATCGGCAGCACGACGCCGCGTCATGTTGACGTCCGAGTGCTCGCGGCAACCAATCGAAACCTGAAAAAGGAAGTCGAGGCCGGGCATTTCCGGGAAGATTTGTTCTACCGGCTCAACATCATGGAGATTCATATTGCGCCGTTGAGGGAACGTCCCGAGGACATCCCGCTTTTGGTTGATTATTTCATTAAACGCCACAACCCGGAGTTGAAAAAACAATTCGTGGGAATACAAGAGGAAGCGATGCGCGTGCTGATGGCGCTGCCGTGGAAAGGTAACGTGCGCGAGCTCGACAACGTGATAGAGCACACGATGATCCTCGCCGAAGGGGAGCGGATCACCGTGCAAGACTTACCGCGGGCAATTATCGCCAGCAGCGACGGTCATCCCGCCGCATTTACATTTAATCTCAGGGATGCCCAAAGGCAGTTCGAGAAGCGGCATATCCTGAGTGCTCTCGAGCAAACCAGTCACGACAAACGAGAGGCGGCCAAGCTCCTGGATATCAGTCTCTCTTCGCTTTACCGGAAGATCGATGAGTTGGAGATCGCCTAATGCGCGCGCTCGATAGCCGATTCGGCAGAAACACCCCGGCGGCCAACAAAGCCGCAATCGT
>CAMLCX010000210.1 GCA_946478635.1 uncultured Pseudomonadota bacterium | reverse complement strand
TTTTGACTCAATACGCCAAACGGCAGTCCACCGCATCCTCCCAGTTGCTGCTTTCTTCATTGATGCAAGACATCGAGATTTTGCGCTCGTGCATCCAAGCCGGGGAGTTGAGAGGCTACCTGAGCCCGGGCGGCACCTGGGCGCCGCTATTGAGTCCCGCCTATCGCGTGCACAGTATCGAGGCGTCGGATCGCGCCGAACGCACCCTGGAAGGCTTGTTGACCAGCACGCTTATGTTAAGCGGCGGCGCATCCGACCTCGCCAGCGAAAAAATCGGCCCCTTCGTGGAGCGCTATTTTCGCGGCGGGGCGCCGAATACAAAAGCACATTTGCGTCTGATGGCTGTGGCCGCCGACATGGTCATGAGCCCCTTCGGCAAACGCAGCCAGCTTTACGAGCGCCTGCAGAGCGGCGAGGTCGACCGCATGCGCCAACGCCTCTTTGGCCAATACAAAGATCCGCGGCCCGCGGAACGCATGTTGCAGTTCGTCAAGGGCATGGACCACAATGACTGATTCGCGTTCATGAACGAATCGTTATCGGAAATCATCATGCCAGAACGAGAAAAAAACGGCCGGCGCATAGTCGTGCGTCATTCGGCGATCCACGGCCGTGGCGTTTTTGCTCTGAAGCGTATTCCAAAGGGGACGCGCATTATCGAATACAAGGGCGTCCTTATCACCGACAAGGAAGCCGACCGGCGCTACAGTCGCATGCACGAGAACTCCCCGCACACGATGCTGTTTTCGATCGACGGTGGTCTGGTCATCGATGCGACCCGGCGCGGCAACTCGGCACGCTGGATCAATCACTCGTGCGCGCCGAATTGCGAAATCGAGGAGGAAGGCCATCACGTCTTCATCGATGCCGGCCGCGATATTCGAGCCGGCGAGGAAATTACCTACGATTATAATTTGCAGATTGGCGAGAGGCACACAAAGAAAGCAAAACGCGAACACGCCTGTTTCTGCGGCACGCGGCGTTGCCGAGGGACGATGTTGGGGGAGGAAGAGGGATAAGCAGTTTTATCGCTGCGCGGTCAACGAGGGATTTTTCCTGTCCAAGCCCGACCATAGTTTACGTAGACGGGAGATATGGTTTCACGAGTGAGTCTCTTTCTTAAACCCTCGCCCTTTGGGAGAGGGTAGGGTGAGGGCAGTCTCAAAGGCGTTTGCCCTCACCCGCCGCTTGCGGCGGCCTCTCCCGGTGGGAGAGGCACAGAAGGAGGAAATTGCTAACTTGTGATCCATTGGAAATTCCAACTTGTGGCGGTGGGCTGAGCTGAAAAGAGATGGAAGCACCGGCGGACATTAACTGGGAAGGATATTCACTAGCGGAACGCGATTGGCGCTGGCGGCGCGTGCGTGAGAACGCGGCCAAAGCGGGGTTCGATTGCATCTTCGTGCCGCTCTGCGTCGACGGGCGCAATTTGCATTTGTCGCTCGAACAGGCGCGCGGCACGCGCTCGGATTGCCGCTTCCTGACGCAGCTCGAAAACGCCGCGGTGATACTCCCCACCGATGGCCGCAACGCAATTGTCGTTGCCGATGAAGAGTCCGGCAATGATTGGGTGTCCAACATTCGCCCGGTGGAGAATTCCTGGGGCGAGAGCATGGCGCGGGCCTTGCTCGATGCCGGAATGGAACGGGCGCGCATCGGCGTGTCGGGCATTCGGCGCGGTTTTTACACCCACGGCCGCGCCTTTCACGGTGTTGTCAATCATACTTCCTACGCCGAGGTGCTGCGCCGCCTGCCCAACGCAACGTTCGATAACGCGACCGAAGTGATCGGTCAAGCGCGTTACATCAAGAGCGCGGAGCAGATCGCCTGTCTCAGACGCGGCGCCGCGGTTGCGGCGGCCGGTATCGAAAAGATGATCGAACTGGCGCGCCCGGAAATGGACGAAGGGTTGCTTTACACGCGTGTCATGCAGTGCATGGTGTCCCTCGGCAGCGAGTATTATCCGATGGCATTTTACAGCGGCCCGCACGGCCGCGGCCGCCTGCCGCGTTTCGAAGATCCGGCTCAAGGGCGGACGCTTCAATCCGGCTACCGCATCGCCAACGAAGTCGACGCCGTATTCGGCGGTTTGATCGCGCAGGAACAGCAGCCGATTTATCTGGGAGCGATTCCCGAAGCGTGGCAACCGGCCATCGAACTGCAGCGCGACATGTACTACGCCGGATTGGAATATCTAACCCCGGGACGGCCCTTTGCCGAGTTCATGGATCTCATCAACGGCTTCGGCGAAAAGCGCGGCATGAAAAGCCAGTTGCTCATGCACGGGCGCGGCTACGGCGATGACGGGCCGCTGTTTACGCCGCAAAACCGCGGCGGACGCAATCGCGACGTGCTGATCGAGAAGGATTGCGTGTTCATCGTCAAACCGATCGCGCACAGCGCCGATGGAACATTCGACACCAGCTGGGGCGGCTGCGTGCTCGTCACCGACAAAGGCGGCGAGCCGCTGGTGAAACGCACGCCGGGAATGGTGGCGATCACATAATTGAGTCTAGAGTTTAGCGTCTTGAGTCTCGAGTTTGCAGAATCGGAAACAGCCGGGGATTTCTCGGAAACTCTAGACCTTAGACTCCAAACCCGAGACTGAAGGAACTCAGTCAATGCCTTGGACGACACCGCCGGGAGCGGGCGCGACGGTGCACATCTGGAACGGTTACTCGCTGGTTGAGCGGGACCGGCGCTGGCAGGCGGTGCGCGAGAACGCCGCCAAGGCCGGGTTCGACTGCATCCTGGTGCCGTTGGGCAACGGTATCGACGGCCGTTACATGACGCAGCTCCGCTGTTCGGCGATGGTCTTGCCCTCGGATGGACGTCCGCCGATCGTCATCGCGGATCGACGCTCAAGCAACGAATGGGTGCCAGAGCCATGGCAGACCGGCCGCGAGTGGGCCGAGCCGATGAGCGAAGCGCTGCTCGACCTGGGCATGGAGCGCGCGCGCATTGGCGTTGCGGGATTGCACGGCGGCGTGGTGACGCACTGTGGTTCCATTGACGGCGTGGTGAATCATACCGCGCTTCACTATGTAATGGCGAAACTACCCAACGCAACCTTCGAAGATGCAACCGATATCATCGGCTTCGTGCGCTACGTCAAAAGCGAGGAAGAGATCGCCTTTGCGCGCGAGTCGGTGCACGTTGCGGCCGCTGGTTTGGAAGAGTTGATCAAGCTTGCACGTCCCGGAATCGACGCGGGAATCCTCTATGCCGATGTGCTGGCGCGTATGCTCGAATTCGGCAGCGAATACTTTCCGCTCGCCCTCACCATCGATTCATTCGATGCGGAAAAGCCCAAGCGATATGCCAATCCGCCGCTCGGCTATCGGCTCGCGCCCAATGCGCTGATCACGAGCGAGATCAACGCAATTCGCGGCGCGCAATTGACGCAAATTTGTCAACCGATCCTGCTCGGTAAAATTCCGAACGCATGGAAGCCCGTGGTCGCTTTGCAGAGAGAAATTTATGAAAACGGTCTGGCGATGATTAAGCCGGGAATGAGATTCGGCTCGCTGGCCGATTTCGTTAGTGGATTCGGCGCTAATCGAAAAATGAAGACGGTGACGCAACTCCACGGCTGCGGCTACGGCGACGATGGGCCGCTGTTCAGTGCCCGAGCCCGCGGCGAGCGTGCGCGCGATTTGCCGATGAAAGAAGGCAATGTATTCGTTTGGCGGCCATTGGCGATATCAGCGGATGAGAAGATTCAATTCTCTTGGGGCGGGCCGGTGCTTGTGACGGAACGGGGATGCGAATCGCTCTTCAACCGCGGGCACGGAATGGTAACGATCGATGAACCGGGGGCGTTATGAGCAGTGCTCTTAATTGACTCCCGACGCGTCACTTCGAGCACGGCGAGAAATCTTTTTCTAGGTCCCTCACATTCGTTCGGGACGACAACCCGTGCACCGCTCAACCTAAAACGTCCTGCTTCCTTCCGGCGGCGTCACGTCGAACATCCGGATCACCGTGCCGATGGTGATGTAGTGGCCCAGGAGTCCGACGGCTTCGACGAATTTGGCGCGGCCGAATTCGCTCTCCATGCGCGCAAACAAATCATCCGGCAGCGTATGCTCGTGCATCAGCGTGCGGGTAAATTCGACCAGCAGCCGCTCTCTGCCGGTGAATTTATAGACGGGCGCTTTTGCGCGCAGCGCTTCGATCACCTCCGGCTTTATGCCGACTTTGTGTGCGCGGATTTCGTGGCGCGACCAGGCGTAACGGGCGTCGACTTCACGCGCGGCTGTGAGGATGATCACTTCGCGGTCGGCGTCCGGCAATTTCGAATTGTTGCGAAAGTAATCTTCCGTGGCGGCGAAGTGTTGCGCCATCTCCGGCGAGTGCATCAGCATCGAGTAAGGTCCACCGCCGCCGCTGCGGCCTGCGAATATCTTGTCCCAAATTTTTTGCTGGTCAGTTGTCAGACCGTCGCGTGTGGCGTTGGGTAATTTGCTCATATTTGCCTTTCTAAAACGTCTTGCTGCCCGCGGGTGCGGGTAATTCGAATGAGTTGGCAATGAAGCCGATGGTGCTGTAGTGGCCGACCAGGGCGATGACCTCGACCAGTTGGCGGCGGTCGAGCTCCCGTTCGGCGCGGGCGAACAGGTCATCCGACAATCGATGATCGCGCATCAAGCTGAGGGGAATCTCTGCGAGCAGTTTCTCTCGCTCGGTGAATTCGACGATCGATCCCTGGGCACGCAACGTTTCGATCACTTCAATGCGTACGCCGACCTGGCGGGCGCGCGCCTCGTGGCGCATCCACGGGTAGTGCGCGCCAAGCTCGCGGGCGGCGGCGAGAATGACGATCTCGCGATCAGCGTCGCTGAGCCCCGAATCCAGGCGAAAATAATCTTCAGTGGCGGCGACGTGGCCGGCAAGCGCCGGCACATGCATCAACATCGAATAGGGACCGCCGCCACCGCTGCGCACGGCGTGGATGTGATCCCAAATCTTTTGCTGTTCCGGCGACAATTCTTCGCGTTTGGCATGGGGAATTCGACTCATCGGGGGCCTCCTCTTCAGATCTTTGTACAGCTGATGCCAAGTTCAATTTATCTTCGCCACCACTACGATCACCAAGAGCACGAAGTTTAGGAGTCGGAAATTGCTCCCGCAAAGGCGCAAAGTCGCTAAGTGACACGCCGAGGCGTGTCATCCCGAGCGAGAGCGAGGGATCTAAGAATGATTTCTCCCTTCGATCGAAATGACAATTTTCCGACCTTTGCGACCTTTGCGCCTTCGCGGGAGATACTCCTAGTTTTGGTTGCGGCTTCGGCGCGCTGGGACTTTCGTGATGAAACTTTCGTCATCGAAAACCTTAAAGAATCGATTAAAGCGACAAGTCCATCAGCTTCAGCGCGGCGCGGCCGCCGAGGCCGTAGGGATTGCCGAGGGTTTCCTGCATCTCGAAATGATTGAAATCTTCGCCGACAATCAGTTCGACGGGCTTGCCGGCGGCTTTCACCGCGGCGGCGAACTCGCGGCTCTGGCGCTGAAACTCCGGCGTTTCCTGAGTGCCGTAGGCGACGATGATCGGCGCATTGAGTTTATCGAGATGGCGCTGCGAACTGAGCGCCTGCTCGATCTCGTCCGTAAACTTCACATATTGGCTGCGTTTGGAAAGCCTGACCGGTTTGAGATCGTACATGCCGCTGATCAAGAGGCCGCCTTTGATCAAATGGGCCGGCAGGCCGAAGTCCTTCTGCCAATCGGTAACGAGTGTGCAGCCGCTGAGATGCGCTCCCGAGGAGTGGCCGGTGATGTAGATGCGCTCGCCGTCGCCGCCGATGCGCACCGCGTTCCGGTACACCCACGCGACTGCGCTGCGGACTTGTTGAGCCATCGGCAACAGATTGCCTCCCGCGTCTTGCACTTGGACAAAATCAAGCACGACGAAATTTGTGCCGGCGTTCACGAACATCTCCGCTGGAAACGCGAACTCCTTGGCCTGGCCGTTGCGCCAGGCGCCGCCGTGAACGTAAATGTTGATTGGCGCATTGGGACGATGAGTCCTGTAAATGTCGAGCTTCTCAACGTCGGAGGGTCCGTAGGAAAGACGCTCGGGGGTCATTCGCTTGAGTAACGCTTCGCTGGCCTTGCGGCGGCGAGCGGCGACAATCTGCTGGTTGGGCGCATAAACGCTCTGATCGTAGGCATCGTCGAGCGCTCGCTGGTCCATGTCGAGCCAGACGAGCGGGCCCTTCGGGCGGGGCGCTGATTGCGATTGAACCTGAGCATCAGTGGCAGTTTCAGCCATCAAAGTTTTCCTTTTCGTTCAAATCGTTCAAGCTGTTAGAACTCGTACTGTTGCGGCGCTGCGCGGATTATTCGATGCCATAAAATTTCCTGGCGTTGCCGCCGAGGATCGCGTCCTTGTCGCTTTGATTGAGATCTTCGCGCCTGAGAATGTGCTCAAGCTCGATACGGCAGGACTTGGCGTCGAAGCTTTCGTGCGGAAAATCGGTGGCGAAAACGAACGACTCGTTGCCGGCTTCTTTTACGGCGTAGCCGAGACCGTGGTCGTCGCCGTCGAAGCCGACGAAGATTTTGCCGGCTTTCACGTGGCGGCGAAAATATTCGCTTGCCATGACATCCGGCCGTGAGCTCGGCAAAAACTCGCCGTCGATATCGACTTGCAGGTGGTGCGGATAGGATCGGTCGAGGCGATCCATGAAAAACGGCACCCAGGTGGCGCCGCCTTCGAGAAAACCGACGCGCAATTTTGGAAAGCGGTCGAAGACTCCGTAGGACAGCATCGCCGCCGCCTGGGCCATGATGCCAAAGGGATGGCCGAGGGCGTGCACCGGATAATACACGCCGATGGTGTCCATGCCGAGGTGATGCAGCGCGCCGACATGAACGGCGAGCGGCACGTTGAGTTTTTCCGCTTCTTCGTAAAGGGGCCAGTAGATCTTCGAACCGTAGTGGCCCTTGATGCCTTCGCCGTTGGACGGCAGCATGGCCGCGACCATGCCCAGCTCTTTCACTGAGCGGCGCAGTTCGGCGACGGCCGCTTCCGTGTCCTGGATCGGAATCAGCGCCACGCCTTTGATGCGCGCTGATACGCTGGTAAATTTTTCGTGCAGCCAGCTGTTGTAAGCGCGACACGCGGCGATGGCCCAGTCTTCGGCGATGATCCGGCCCACCGCCAAACCCGCGGTCGGATAAACGGCGGTCCAGTCGATTTCCGTTTCATCCAAAAAATCGATCCACTCCTGGGGTCCGACATTGCCCGTGCGCGAGCGTTTGTCGCCGCCTTCCAGATAATGAAAATGGATGTGATCGAAGGACGGGAAAACTTGCGTGCGGTTTCCCGGCGGCATGTACTTCGAGATCTCGTCCATGCAAGGGCGGTCGTTGACATGACCGTCGGCGTCGATGATCTGCATAGCTATTTCCTTTCGCGGCAGTCTAGACGGCTATAACAAGCGCGCTTCGCGGCTGTCAACGACGGCTTGGGTTTTACAGCGGCTCGGGTAGAGCGCGCCAGGCAATTCATGCCAAGAGAGATTCCTCGCTCCGCTAACACTGCATTACTATAATTGAGGGTTTGTTCAACTTGCGCAAATATGCAGCCGAATGTATCGGTCCCAGAAGAGAGAACTCACCACGGAGGCGCGGAGGACACAGAGTAAAAAGTCTTTTGATAGAGAGATACTCCGAACTCTGCGAACTCAGTGTCTCTGCGGTGAAAGGTCTTTTTTCTGCTTTGGTTGCGGCTCTGTCGCGCCAGGGCGATTGTCATCTTGAGCGAAGTGAGAGATCGTTATCTAACTGAACCCTACGGAGGTTTAAAATGCGACGAATAATGGTACTGGCGATTATAGTTTTCGTCTTTCTCGCGAATGCTGCGTTTGCGCAAGACGCCAAGCTTATCGAGGCCGCGAAAAAGGAAGGCGGCAAAGTCGT
>CAMLCX010000209.1 GCA_946478635.1 uncultured Pseudomonadota bacterium | reverse complement strand
GACCTGCGAGCGACGGCGCTGCGCGAAGCGAGCCGCGTTTCGGGTTTTATCAAGCAGCATCTCGACTATCCCAAGATCAATTTCGCGGCCATCGGCAACGTCGTGCCGCAGCTTCACCTGCATGTTGTCGGGCGCAAACCGGCCGACCCCTGCTGGCCCGCGCCGGTGTGGGGAAATTTAACGGTGAAGCGGGAGTACGCGGTGCCTGAAGTGTCCCGGTTGAAAGAAAGTTTGCAGGCTTATCTGGGAAGCGATTTTATTTCATCTCGGCAGTGATGGATGTTCTAACGCGGCAAAACGAGCGCTGCCGTGACAAAAGCCTCAACCAGCGCGGCGAGCAACAGCAAAGGTGCAATCACGGTGCAATAAAACCTCAAGGCGCGACCGATCTCGCTCGTGATGGTCGTCTCGGAGCGCCCGCGAACGCGTTTGATGGTCTCCATGCCGAGCAGGAGTCCGATGCTTGTGCCCAAAAAAACCGCCGGCAGTTCGAGAACCCCGTGGGGCAAGATGCCGAGGAGCGAAAGCCACGCGCCGCGCGCCTGTATCGACAACGACAGGGCGACTCCCAGGGCCACGCCATTGGCCAGCAGAAAAATCCCCGGCACGATGCCCAGAATCGTACCGAGAAGTATCGCCAGCAGTGCTTTGACGGCATTGTTCAAGAAAATCGCAGCAGCAAGCTTCCATGGCGGCATGCCGGCAAATATTTTACCGAAGTTGGCGAGCATATCGGTGAAATGATCGCTCAGGCCGGGAATGCGATTTATAACCGCCAATCCCAGAATCATTCCGGACGCAAAAATCGTGAGGCTCAAGCTTATATAAGGCAGCAGCCGGTGCACATAAGCGCGCCGCTCTTCGGACCGCATGATAAGCATAAATGTGGACCTCATGACTGTAACAGTATTTGGCGGGCGAATATACGCACGCCGGTACCATGGCGCGGATTTCCATAGGAGTTCAGGCCGGTTGGAAAATAAGGGCAATCTATTTTATCGTGCGAGAGGTTAAGCAAGACTCGGCAAGTCATTGCGGAGGGTCCAGTGAAAATTAAAGACATTCGCTCGCAGGTGGTGCGCGTCCCTCTCGACGAACCGTTGGCGGGGGGACCGCCGTACGCGCGCTCGCACAATCAGTTCGTTACCCTGACGATGGCGACGCAGGATGGTATCGAAGGCATCGGCGTGAGCTTCTTCGGCGGCGCGCTCAGCGCCACGGTAAAAAATGCGATTGACCAGCTTGGCGAGTTGATCGTCGGCGACGATCCCCTAAAAACCGAGGCGGTGACGCAAAAACTCCGCAGCGCCGGCGCGAGCGCCGGTCCGGGCGGCATTTTGACCCTGGCGATTTCCGCCATCGATATGGCGCTGTGGGACATCAAAGGCAAATTTCTCGGACAATCGCTGGCCGCCATGCTCGGCGCCGCGCGCGATCGCGTGCCGACCTATGCGAGCGGCGCCCTGGTGCGCGCCTATCCGATTGGTTACCTGGTCAGGGCCGCGCAGACCTTGGTAGAGAAGGGCTTCCGGCAGATGAAGACGCAACTCGCGCTCCCCGGCGACACGACGCCCGCGCGGGAGGCCGAGCACGCGCGCCGCATCCGTGAAGCGGTGGGACCCGATATCGATCTCATGTGCGATATCAACCAGCGCTGGTCGGTGCACCAGGCGATGGATATCGGCAAGCGCGTCGAGGATGTCCATTTTTATTGGCTCGAGGATGTCACCGTGCATGACGACTACAGAGGTCTGGCCCGGGTCGCGGATGCATTGATCACGCCGCTGGCGGGCGGCGAATGCTTGTACGGTGTCACGCCGTTTCGCCACATGATCGAAGCCCATTCGGTCGACATCGTCATGATCGATCTCATCCGTGTCGGCGGCATTTCCAACTGGTTGAAAGTCGCCGCCATGGCCGAAGCCTTCAATCTTCCCGTCGTGAGCCATTTGCTGCCGGAGATTCATGTCCACCTCGTCGCGGCCGTTCCGAACGGGCTCACGGTGGAATACATGCCGTGGTCGTTCCGCCTGTTCGAGGAAGTGCCGGTTCCGGTCAAGGGCGAGCTGATCGTGCCGACGAAACCGGGGCTGGGTCTCTCATTCAGCCGGGACCTCGACCGGTACGTTGTGAACTGATAACAAATCGATTGTGCAAGAGGAGAAGCCTATGAGCGCCGATTGGCGAACCCACGGTGTCAAAATTATTCCGAGCAACCGGCTCGACGCGAACACGCCGCAAACTCCCGGCATGACGCGGGCCGCGGCCATCAATCACGCCATGGCGGGGGCGAACAAACTATGGGCGGGCACCGTCAACATCCATCCCGACGCCAAGACGGCGCCGCATCATCACGGCCAACTGGAGAGCATCATCTATATCGTCCGCGGCAGAGCGCGTATGCGCTGGGGCGAAAAATTGGAGTTTGTCGCCGAGGCGGGCCCGGGAGATTTTATTTTTGTGCCGCCCTACGTGCCGCACCAGGAAATCAACCCCAACCCGAACGAGCCGCTCACCTGCGTGGTGGTGCGCAGCGACCAGGAGACAGTGGTCGTCAATCTGGATATCCCCGCCGTCGAGGCGCCGGAGGAAATTCTTTGGATCGATCCAATTCATGCCAAGGCCTAGCGCACGAGGAAAAACTTGTTGCAATCGTTCCAATCGTTCAAGACGTTCAAATCGTTTTAGGAACGAGGAATCGGATAATTGCCGCGAGGAATGCAAGTAGTGCGTAGGATTGAAAACTCTATAGCTATGAAGAAACGACCTATTGCAATAATTTTGGCGGCGCTCATTTACTACGGCACCTTATCGATGCTGACGGCGGGGCAGGGCTTTGCCGCGGAACCGACTTTGATCCAGGCGGGTTACGGCGGGATTGCCGGCTATCAGCTGCCTTTGTGGGTCAATAAAGAGGCGGGCATCAGCAGGAAATACGGCATCGAGCTCGAACCGCTGTTGATCAGCGGCGGCTCCCTGAACATGCAGGCGTTGCTCGCGGGCAGCATTCAGATGAGCCAGAACTCCGCTTCCGCCGCGATCCAGTCCGCTTTGCGCGGCGCCCCCGTGGCGCTGGTCGCGACGCTGGAAAACCGCATGCCGCTGCAGATCATCGCCCGGCCGGAAATCAAGACGCCCCAGCAGCTCATCGGCAAAAAGATCGGCATCCTGCGCTTCGGCGGTTCCAACGACACCGGCGTTCAGTGGGCCCTGCGCGCCTGGAAGATCGATCCGCGCCAGGTGACGATCCTGCAATCCGGCGCGACCAACGCCCGTATGATGGCGCTGACTTTGGGACAGATCGATGCGACCATTCTCTCCTATCCGGAGATTCACATCGCCCGCAAACGGGGCATGAACGTGCTTGCCGACATCGGCGAATTTAGCGCCTATCCCAACACGTCGCTGCTTTTTACCCGGGCATTCATAGAAAAGCAGCGACCCCTGGCAAAAAATCTGCTGCGCTCGCAGATCGAAGCGATTCATTATGTTCGCACCAACCGGGAAGGAAGCATGAAGGTTCTCAAAAAATACCTGCGCGTCGACGACATGGAATCCATCGAAGCGACCTATGAGTTTTTCTCGCGCCGCACCGAAGCGGTGCCGCGGCCGAGCTTGGAAGGGCTTAGAAATATTTTGCGGGAAATGGACGCGTCGCAGCGCAATCCGGGGGATTTTGTCGACATGAGTTTGCTCGATGAGATCGAGAAGGAGGGCTTCATCCAAAAATTGCGTTAGATAAGGGCAAAGGGAGTAGTTGGAGATCGATGTGAATCTTGCCTAACGAAACATTTCTCGCTTCCGCTCGGAATGACAACAAGGAACTCGCCGTGAGATCTTGAGCCAGGGCGTGTTAAGGAAAGACCTTAGGTTGTCTAAAGCGTTACTTCACAAGATGTCGATGCGCCCGCTGCGACGCCAAAACCCAGGGCGCCTGGAGGCGATCTGGATCAAACGCGCCCACCGAGGAGTGATGGACGCCGTCACGTCGGCCAGACTGGTCGCCGGCCAGGGACTTTACGGGAACGCCGATCGGGGCGGCTCGCGCCAGGTGACTTTGATCGAAAATAATGTCTGGGACGAGTTGATGCGCCAGGTTGGCGGCACCGCATCGCCTGCCGCGCGGCGGGCCAATTTGCTTGTTAGCGGTGTAGCGCTGGCGGGCTCAAGCGGACAAATCTTGCGAGTCGGAGCGGCGCGCGTGGAAATTGCCGGCGAGACCAAGCCGTGCGAGCGAATGGACGAGGTTGTCGGCGGATTACAGGCAGCGATGCATAGCGACTGGCGCGGCGGCGCTTTTGCCAGGGTTTTGGACGATTGCCAGATCAAGATCGGCGATCCAGTCCAGTGGGAAGAATCCCAACGCGCCGAAGTCGCGGGATCATGAAGCTCAAAAGCGGCATCAAATTGCTCGATGAGCGCCACGGCGACGGAGAGCTCGCGAAAAAAGGTGACCAGGTCATTTATAATCTCAAGATTTATTTGAACAAAGGCGATGAAGTGCCTTTAAATGAACGGCAAGCGGAATACCTGCCCGACTCAATGTTGCGTGAAGAAAACGGCCGCCGATTGGTCGACCACAGCCTCACGCTCGGTCGGCGTCAAGCCATCGACGGCGTCGAGTATAGCCTCGCGGGAATGAAGGTCGGCGGTTACCGCAAGGTGCGGTTGAGTCCTCATCTTGCCTATCGCGATCAAGGGCTGGACGGACTCATCCCGGCAAACTCCGTGTTGATCGTCGAGATATGGTTACGCCAAATCGTCTCGGGTTGATTTCCCTTCGTTCCGGCAGCACTTGGAATTTAGCTGGTCTGTTCGCTTTCGGTTGTATAAAATAGCGATCGTCATTTCACTACGCTGCGCCTATCGCCATGGCCGAAATTTTTATCAGTTATGCTTCGGAAAATCGCCAGCGCGCGCGCGGGCTTGCTGAGGCGCTCGGCGCGCGCGGCTGGTCGGTTTGGTGGGATCGGGAGATTCCCCTCGGAAAGTCTTTTGATGAAGTCATTGAAAAAGCCCTTGGCGAAGCCAAGTGCGTCATCGTGCTGTGGTCCGCCGTCTCGGTCGCCTCCGAATGGGTTCGTAATGAAGCCTCCGAAGCGAAGCGCCGCGGGATTTTGATTCCCGTGTTTATTGAGCCGGTGGACGCCCCATTGGCGTTTCGCCTTTTGAACGGCGCCGATTTGAAAGATTGGCAACCCGGAGCGATCGACGCGGAATTCGACCGGCTCGTTGAGGGGGTGACGGCATTGCTGGCGCAAACCGGGACAGTAGGGACTATGCGAACCGTCATCCGCAAGGACCCGCCGACCGATCCAATCCACAGGGATTTTGTCGCGAGCTTTTTTAGGTCTCGGCTGGCGCGCGGCGGCATGGGTGCGGCATTCGTCGCAGTGCTCGCAGTGGGGTATGTCCTAAAGACGCGTCCACCGGAACCACAGCCTCTGCCCGACGCAACTGTCGCTGTTCCGGCCAAGCCGGCCGACCCGTTAGATCCCGCCAATTCCGATTTCGCAAAAAGCATCAAAGATTTGTCGGGAATCCTCGGCGGCGCCGTGCCGGCGACTTCGTTGGCCAAAGGATTTCATGTGCCCGACCTGGGGCTGCGCATAGCGTACCTCACTCCGGAACAAAGCGCATCGACGCTCGGCGCAATGCCGTCGGGGGCTGTGGTGATGGAAGTGGAAAGCGGGCGACCGGTGGCAAAAGCCGGCATTCACGTCGGCGATGTGGTTGTGTCGATCGCCGGGAAAAAGATTACCAGCGAGGACGACCTGCGCCAGGCGATTTTCAAGCTCGGCCCGGGCAAGACTCAATATTCCTACCGTCGCGGCGGGGACACCAAGACCGTGGCCATCGAATGTCCCAACTGCAAGGCGGAATAAATCCGCCGCGCGGCTACGACAACGAGCTGTGATGAAAAGCGGCAAGCAGCGGCGCACCGAAATCAAGACAAAGCGAAAACAACGTGCCGGCAAGCGGATCACGGCTGGGAAAGAGCAAGACCGCAGGTTCCAGCCGTTTGTTCCCGTTAACGAAGAGCTGCTGGCGCCGAACAACAGTTACGGCGCTCCTGATTTCGTCAGGCGCGGCTACTACGTCGACCGGCCCTTTCGATGCGTCGATTGCAACAAGGAAGAAGTGTGGACGGGCGCGCAGCAGAAATGGTGGTACGAAGTCGCCAAAGGTTTCGCTTACTCGGCGGCGGTTCGTTGCCGCCTTTGCCGGCGCGAGGAAAGAGCGCGGCGCGAAGAGGCCCGGCGAGTTCATTTACAGGGGGTGCTCGCAAAGAACCTCCGGAAAAAGGGAAAGACATCGTCATGATCTCTAACTACCTCTGGCTTCAGTGGGCTCTGCTCTCCGCGGCGTTTGCCTCCCTGACGGCGATCTTCGCCAAGATCGGCCTGGAAGGCGTCGATTCCGATTTTGCCACGCTGATCAGGACTTTCATCATTCTGCTGGCGATCATCGGGTTCGTCTATTACACCGGGAAGTGGAGCGATCCCTTCGCGCTCCGCCCGCGCACGTGGCTGTTTCTCACGCTGTCGGGATTGGCCACCGGCGCCTCGTGGCTGTGCTATTTTCGCGCCTTGCAAATGGGCGATGCCGCCAAGGTGGCTCCGGTGGACAAGCTGAGCGTCGTGCTGGTTGCGCTGTTTGCGGTGATCTTTCTGGGCGAGCGGCCGGCCTTCAAGGATTGGGCGGGCATTTTTCTGGTGGCCGCCGGCGTGGTCGTGCTTGGGCTGAAGCGCTAGCAGGTTACCGAAGAAGGTTCGGAATGCTTCGAGTGTCTCATGCTTCGACGAGATCGGCAGAACGAAAAAATCATCAGCGATTGTAAATCGTCTCCGTTCGTCCCTTCGATAAACTCAGGGCAGGCTCTGAGCCATGTCGAAGGACTCCGAGAGGGTTTTCAGCGTTCGGTTAGTTGAAATGGCAATGCCGCAAGACTCGCGCGCTTTGGTGATTTTCATTTGCCTCAACATTTTCGCATGCGTGTTTATTTTTTACACTTCGCAATACCTGCCCGACAAGGTGGCGACTCACTTTGGCATCGAAGGGCGCGCCGACGGCTGGATGAGCCGCAGCGGATATTTGGCGTTCATGCTCGCTTTCATGACCGGCATGTCGACGTTCGTGAGTTTTGTCGTCGGCACGTTGCCGAGAAAATTTCCCCAGTGGACGAACATTCCCAATCGCGACTACTGGCTAGCGCCCGAGCGCTGCGATGAGTCCGCCCGTTTTCTTTCCGCGCACGGCAAACGCCTCGCCTCTTTGATCGTCATGATGATGCTCGGAATGCACTACACGATCCTGCGCGCGAATCACTTCAACCCTCCCGCCTTGCCGGGGTCCACATTCACCTCGATCCTTCTCGGCTTTGCGCTGGCGCTGGTGTGGTGGATCGTGAGACTTTACCGGAGGTTTCCCAAGCCGGGATAGCCAGGCAAAACAATCGGCAGGAATTCGGCTGCGGAGTTCTGCTGGTCCGAAGAGACAAGAATGCAGCCGTGCTGATGGCAATGGAGGAAATATGAACTTGCGCTCGATGATCGTGACCATCCTGTGGGTCTGCGTGAGTGCCTCGCCGGTGTTCTCCGCTGAAGCCGTTGACGGTTTCAACGCCGCGACGGCGCAATCCTGGCTTGCCCAGATCGATGCGGGGAACTACGCCAGGAGTTGGAAAGAATCATCCGCGTACTTTCGCGGAGCAATGACGGAAAAGGGCTGGGTGGACGCCTTGAACGGCGCGCGGAAGCCGTTGGGCAAATTGATCTCACGCAACCTTACCAAGACGCAGAACGCCCAATCGCTTCCCGGCGCGCCAGACGGCAACTACGTCGTCATGCAGTTCGCCAGCGGTTTTGAAAACAAAAAAGATGCCGTGGAAACCGTGACTTTCATGCGTGAAAAAGATGGCAAATGGAAGGCCGCCGGAT
>CAMLCX010000208.1 GCA_946478635.1 uncultured Pseudomonadota bacterium | reverse complement strand
GCCAGGTGTGGGAAGAGGACGAGTTCTGGATCGAATTATCCTGGCGCGTCGATCCGGACGGCTCGCTGGGCATTCGCAAGCACTTCGAGTCGCCCTACGAGCCCGGCAAGAAAATGACGGTCGACGATTATTACCGCTGGATCTTCGAGAATAGCGTGCCGGGATTGCCCGAAGCGGCGTCCAAGCAAGGTCTCAAACCGCTCGAATATATGCGCAAGTACGGCGCGTTTTTGGTCGAGGACCATGTCTACAAAGTTCATGAAACAGGCGTCAAGTCCTCAGACCTCGCCGATGCCACGACGGATCCGGCGAGTAATCTCATTGCTAAAAATGGAACGGTCCTCGGCGTCGAGATCGACGGCAAGGCTTGCGTCGGTTTTCCCACGCCGTCGCGCAAGCTCGAATTTTTTTGCCGGACGCTGAAAGATTGGAAATGGCCGGAGCATGCCATTCCCGGCTATATCAAGAGCCATGTCCACCCCGAGCAGATCGATCTTGGCGCCGGCGAAATGCTGTTGCTGCCGACCTTTCGTTTGCCGACCTTGATTCATACGCGGTCGGGCAACGCCAAGTGGCTGTACGAAATTTCTCACCGTAATCCGCTCTGGCTGAACTCGAAAGATGCGCAGAGCTTCGACGTGAAGACCGGCGATCTCTTAAAGATCAATACCGAGATCGGCTATTTCATCGATAAGGTATGGGTGACCGAAGGCATCAAGCCCGGAGTGGTCGCGTGTTCCCATCATCTCGGCCGCTGGCGCCTGGCCGAAGAACAGGGAGGCGAACGCTGGTCGACGGCGCTGGTGGATCTGAAAAAAGTCGGCCCCGGCAAGTGGTTGATGCGCACCATTCACGGCATCAAGCCGTTCAAGAGCGACGATCCCGACTCCAAAAGAATTTTTTGGGAGGACGGCGGCGTGCATCAGAACCTGACATTCCCGGTGCAGCCCGACTACATCAGCGGCCAGCACTGCTGGCATCAGAAAGTCCGCGTCACCAAGCCGGGACCGGAAGACAAATATGGCGATGTGTTTGTCGACACGGACAAAGCCCACGAAGTTTACAAAAAGTGGCTGCTCAAAACCCGCCCGGCGCCCGGACCGGATAATTTGCGCCGCCCGCTGTGGTTGCCCCGGTCGTATAAGCCGGCGGCGGAGGCGTACTATTTCAAGCGGAGAAAAGAATGACGAGTCACGCCGGCGCTTAGCACGGCAAGACTGCAAGCAAAGCATCAAGTGTCATTTCAACCACAGAGTGGCTCATGATCTTACGCTCGCCCACAGAGCATGAAAACCGCGATTTCCGCAACCGTGCTCCTGTAGCCCGGATGGAGCAAAGCGTAATCCGGGTTCTTGATTCACGCGCTCTCTGGACCTTGCAACGCCCCATGCCGTGCTCCTGGATTCCGCTTCGCTGCATCCAGGCTACAACTCATAGTAGCGTTCAATCAGAGTTCTCTCTAAATCTTGACGAAGGACAGATCCCTCGCTTCCACTTGGAATGACAACTGAGTAACGCAGCCGAACGAAGTGAGAGATCTGTTGAACTGCCACGGCATCCGGCTTCTCTTGACAGAAATTCATTGACTGCGAGATAGTCCATCGTTATTTCGCGTCGCGCCGTACTGACACTAACTCTCCGGGAGCCGATCATGGACCGTCATCCTATTCGGTGGATAGCCAGCTTACTATTAGCTCTTATCGGTTTTATCGCCTGCGCGACGGGGACGCGGCGCCAGTCGGTGGAAACGATAACGGCCCGCGCCGCGTGGTCCAGAAAGGCGCCGATGCCGATGGAGATCAGCGAAGTTGCCGTAGTTGCCGTCGGCAACAAGCTCTACGTGATCGGCGGCACCACCCGTGATCGAGTGGACCAGCAGACGATCTTCGAGTACGACATCGCGACCGATAGCTGGAGCGAAAAAAAACCGCCGCCGCGCGGCCTGACCCATGCTGGTGTTACATCGTCGAAGGGCAAGATCTATGTTGTCGGCGCTTTTACTGCATCCGGGCACGGCGATGCCGTAAATTCAGTCTATGAATACGATCCCGCCATCGATACGTGGCGCGCTCTGGCGCCGCTGAAGCAGCCGCGCGGCTCGGTCGGCGTCACAACGTTAAATGGGAAGATCCACGCCATCGGCGGGCGCGGCATCGATAAAGTAACCGTCGCAACCCACGAAGCTTACGATCCGGCGGGCGATCGCTGGACCGATCTCGCGCCACTGCCCAGGGCGCGCGATCATCTCGCGGTGGTCGCAGGAGACGCGCTCATTCACGCCATCGGCGGGCGCTTGAACGCATCCACCGACAATGTCGATCTCCACGATATCTACAATCCCGCCACCAATTCGTGGCAGGCAGGGGCACCACTGCCCACCGCGCGCAGCAGCGTTGCCGGAGCGCTCTATCGAGAGAGAATATTCATCGCCGGCGGGGAGTGCCGCGACAAGCGCACCTATTCCGAGGTCGAGGGATTGGACCTCAAGACGGGTCGCTGGATGTCGTACACGCCGATGGCCATCGGGCGCCACGGCTTCGGCGCGGCGGCGGTCGGCCGCAATCTCTACTTTGCCGGCGGCGCGATCGAGTGCGGCGGCGGGCAGAGATCCAATGAGTTGCTGATGTTCAATCTGCCGTGAGCGGATAGTAAAATGTTTTGGTTCGATGATTTATCGAGGTGAGCGTGGTGTCCGATCGCCAACTTCTTGGAATACTACTGGCGCTTGTTGTGCCGGCTGTGGCACATGGCAGTGGCTGAAATCACGCCCAAATCCCCCTTGATCCCCCTTTTCCAAAGGGGGAATTATTCTCACCCCTCTTTGGAAAAGGGAAAGGGAAGATTTTTGACCCGAACGCTGTAGCAATTATTCAACGAATGTCAGATACGCCACACTGGCAGGCTGCTGAAAAAGGTTTAGGAATGCTTCGAGACCCTCATGCTTCGACAAGCTCAGCAGAACGGAAAATCCACAATGATCTCCATATCCCTCCGTTCGTCCTGAGCCCCGTCGAAGGACTCTGACGGGGTTTTTGCAGCAGCCCTAGGCTAGGGAAGCATTCGGAACACTTACACATCCAACGGCAAACGATTTTCTCGACAATAGGTTGAGATAACTTCAAGAAAAGGTTCTCCAAGAGCAGCCAGCTTGCGCTCGCCGACGCCGCGAATGTCGAGAAGCGAGCGTGATGATCCGGGTCTGACTCGTGCCATTTCGCGCAATGTCGCATCGTTGAACAAGACATATGCGGGCACGCCGCGTTCGCTGGCGAGTTGACGTCTAAGTTTTCGCAGAGCCTCGAACAATCCTTCGTTAACGTTGCCCCAGGATTTTTCTTCGATGCGGGTCTTTTTGACTTTGGTTTTTGGCTGCAACAGTTGGACGCTGCGATCGCCTCGCAGGACCTCCCGCGAGGCTTGGCTCAAACGCAGCACGGGACGCTCATCGGCAGTGCGCTCGAGCAAGCCATTGTCGATGAGCTGATAGATCAAATTGGTGAGCGTGGGGCGCGGCGTGTCTTTCATCAGGGCGTAGGTACTCAGCGCTTCATGCCGCCAACGGCGGATCCGCTCGGTGTTGGCGCCGAGCAGAATATCAACGATATGCTCGGCGCCGAAGCGTTCGCCGGCGCGCGCCACGCAGGACAGGATTTTCTGCGCGGTGACCGTGGCGTCTTCCAGCCCTTCGACTTCCTTCAAGCAAACATCGCAGGCTTCGCAGTTGGTTTTCGCATAGGCCTGGCCGAAATATTCGGACAATTTGCGGTGCCGGCAATCGACGCCGGCGCACACCCGGCGCATGTGGTCGAGCAGCTGGCGCGCCGCGCCGATCACCTCGGCGGGCTCCTTGGCGTCCGTGGCGCTTTTCTCGATGAGCGATTCCCAGCGCAGCACATCGGCAGCGGAATAGAGCAGCACGCACTCGGCTTCCAATCCATCCCGTCCGGCGCGGCCTGTTTCCTGCTGATAATGCTCGACGGATTTGGGCATCGCCGCGTGGATCACACAGCGAACGTCGCTGCGGTCGATGCCCATGCCGAAGGCCACTGTCGCAGCGACCACGTCGATGCTTTCCGCGGCAAAGTCATCCTGGGTGCGGCGGCGCTCGTCGGCTTCCATGCCGGCGTGATAAAAGGCGGCGCGCAAGCGGTTCCCTTGTAAAAATGCCGCCATTGATTCGGTGTCCCTGCGGCTGATGCAATAAACAATGGCGGCTTGGCCCGCGTGGCGCCGCAAGACTTCGAGCGTCTGGGCGCGCGCATCGGTGCGCGGAACCACTCGATAGACCAGATTCGGCCGGTCAAAGGTGCCGACGAGAATCGCCGGGTTCTTGAGCCGCAATTGCGCCGCGATATCGGTCCGCACGCGTTCGGTTGCGGTCGCCGTGTAGGCGTGCACGCTCGCCTGCGGGAAGCGGCTCTTGATCTCAGCCAGACGCCGGTACTCGGGCCGGAAGTCGTGACCCCAGTGACTGATGCAATGCGCCTCGTCGATGGCGAAAGCGCGTATGCCGACGCGTTCCGCGAGCTGTAAAAAATGCGGCATGAGCAGCCGCTCAGGGGCGACGAACAGCAGCCGATAGCGGCCCGCGGCAAATTGTTCTTCGGTCTCGTGGACCGCATGGGCGGGCATGCCGCTATAAAGCGCCGCCGCTGGATAGCCGCACTCGCGCAAGCCGTCGACCTGATCCTTCATCAACGAGATCAGCGGCGAGACCACGATATCGGTACGCTGGGCCAGCTCGGCGGGAACTTGATAGCAAAGCGACTTGCCGCCGCCGGTGGGCATGACCACCAGCGAGTCGCGCTGCTGCAGTCCCGCCAGAATCGCCTCCTCTTGCAGCGGTCGCAATTCGGAATATCCCCAGTAACGGCGGACGGTGGCAATAATGCCGGCGCTGATTTGATCGGAACTCATTACCGTAGAAATACCATAGACACGCGCACTCGCAAGGAATTTGCTGTTGAGAGCGAGTCTTAGCAGTTTATTTCGATCAGGCTTGACGGCGTTGCCTGGTCGACAGCGTCGGCAATGTCCCTTACATGTTGTTGAATCGCTGCGGGTCATATTCCCCGCAGCTTGCTGCGTTAAGTTGATTTCTTTCCGAAGACCGTCATTCCCGCATGTTTTAAGCGGGAATCCAGGCGGATCCGGAACTGGACCCCCGATAGAAACATTCGGGGGTGACGCCTTTGGGATACTTTCCGTCGTGTTCTTGTGATACCCCGTAGCTTGCTGCCGGGTAGTTCATTCAAACCCGATCTTATATCCCTTCGCCTCCGCCTCGCTGCGTTCCCTGGATCGGCGTGCGGTTCCATTCGAGCGCTTCCTGAATCTTGCGGGGCAGGGGAGGCTTGCGCGAAGTCATAAAATGGACGAACTCATCCTGGGTTGCGATCAACATGCGGGGGTTCTTTTGCTTCTCGTCGCCCAGGGAGGAAACCGCCTCCCGATAGTCATGGCCGGGATAGACGCGGATGTCGTCGGGCTACAGGACAATTCGACCTCACCACGAAGGTCACGAAGAGCACGAAGTTCGGAGTTTTTATCATCCAATTCCTTCGTGTCCTTCGTGCCTTCGTGGTGAAATCTTCGTCTCTACTTTTTTGGTTGTGGCTCCGCCGCGCTGGGACCTTCGCGCGGTGAGGTGTCTGTTTCCCTTTGGTTGCGGCTACACTTTCGCGACCGTCTGTTTTTCCAAATTATAACGGTAGCGGTCGATCTTATCGAGATCGTAGCTCAAGAAGCGAAACACGACCCCTGGACCTTCGACCGCATGGGTCGAGTGAATGTCGCCCTGCAGATACGGCACAACGACGCCCGGCGTGAGCCGGTCGAGCCGTTCCGTTTCCAATTTCGCCACGCCTTCCTGCGAGCCATCGTCCGTGCGTCTGTACTTGGTGATTTCGGTGATGCCTTTGAACGAGCCGTAAACGACCCAGCAGGGCCCGTGATCGTGCGGCTTGTTGCCGTGCCCCTGTTTGTGGATGTGCCCCATCTGGATAAAACCGAGCTCGGGATCGCGATAAAGCTCACGCGACGGTTTGCCGTCGCGGATGAGCTCGGCCATCCACGGATCTTCCGGGTTGGTCGAGGCGAATAGCTTCTCCATCGATGCGGCGACCCTGAACGGCAGTTGAGGATCTTTGCCGTCACCCCAGGCGGCGCGCACTTCTGCGATATAACGATCCAGCGTACTCTCTGCTTTGCGTTCTTGTATGGCCATGGAAACCTCCCTCGGATACCCTGTTTTTAGCATTTTCTGAGCGCCTGCGTCCACCTGGATTGACAGTGTCAGCGTGGCTCTGCTAGCTGTTTATGAAAATCTCAAAAGATCGAGAAAAATCATGCCGATCGAACCACAAGAGCTGCGCCGGGTGATGGGACACTTCGCCACTGGTGTGACGATTATTACGACCACGGACAAGGAGGGCGCGCCGAACGGCCTTACCGCCAATGCGTTCATGTCATTGTCCCTGAATCCGCCCTTGGTGCTGATCAGCGTCGACAAGGGCGCGACGTGCTACACCTGTTTCGAGGCGCAAAACGGTTTCACGGTGAATTTCCTCGGCGAAGATCAGGAAGAAATTTCGCGGCGCTTCGCCACCAAGGGAGCCGACAAGTTTGCCGGCTTGAAGTGGCGTGCCGGCAGTAACGGGGCGGCGATCATCGACGGCGGCCTCGGCTATATCGAATGCAAGATCGCCCAATGCCACGACGGCGGCGATCACACGATCGTGGTCGGTGAGATCATTGACGCCAGCGCGACCGGCGAGCGGCCGCTGCTGTTCTTCAAGGGAAGATACCAGCGCCTCCCGGCTTCGGAGCCGGCCTGAGTCTCGGGTCTCGGGTCTCTTCGAGTCTCGGGTTTTTAACCGAAACCGCTGCTACGCGCCGATCGCCATTGCCGTGATGCACGGCAGTCCGTCAACGATCGTTTTGCTTTCGCCGGCCGCGGTCACCGCGACCACTTCGCCGTCGGCGGTCGCGGCGAATACTCCCGTGCCCTCGGGGGCGGCGCATACGTCCATGACGCCGCCGGACATGTTTTCCGTCAGCAATTCCCAGTTGGCGCCGTCGGTGGATTTAAAGATCGCCGTCTTTGCCCGCCCGGCGCGCGTCCAGGTACGCGGCCGGTCCTGCGTGATGCCCAAAAAAATGTTTCCTGCGCCATCCTCGGCCAGGGCGTTGCCGTAGGTGCGATTGCCGTCCGGGGTGACTTTCTGCCAGTGGCTGCCGCCGTCGGTGCTGCGCGAAACGCCCTCGCCGCATGCAGTGACCACCAGCCCCGGAGTTTTCCTGGACGGCAGGATTTGATGGATGTCCGGATCGGTCAAACCTTCATTGGCGCTCTGCCAGCTCTGACCGTCGTCATCGCTGGTGAGAATACCCGCGACTTCGATGCCGGCAAAGAGCCGCCCGCCATCGTGGGTTGCTTTCGCCAGCACGCGCGTGCGGGCGGGAAAGTCGGGATTGGGCGGAAACACGCCACCCGCGGCGCCCTGGCGAACGCCTTTAAGCTCCTGCCAGCCGGAGCCGGTGGCGGTGTAATATAACGCCGCGGGCATGGTACCGACCAAGAGCTTGCCGGACAGCGCGAGCATCGCCGACATGGTAAGGCAGGGCACGTTGGGATTGGCGCGGAGCCATTCCTTGCCGCCGTCGGCGGTGACGAACATGCCGGAGTGCTCGGTGCCGATGTAGAGGTGCTGGGAATCATCCGGGTCGACCTGGATGCAGCTCATCTGCCAGAACGTGAGCGCGCGATCGGCTTGAACCCATTCTGCGCCGCGCCTTTCGAAGCGATACCAGCCCGAGTGGGTGGCGAGATGAAGCGCCTGATTTTCTTTTCCCGTCGTTGTCATGGCACACCTCCAGTTCGGAAGATCAAAACCTTTGCCTCACGACGCTTTTGCCCACAGATCCTCAAACTGTTTTAC
>CAMLCX010000207.1 GCA_946478635.1 uncultured Pseudomonadota bacterium | reverse complement strand
CGGCGAGTCCGAGAATGCGGCTCGCCGCTCTTGCTTTTTATCGGCATGGGCGGTCGTTGTGTCGTCGTTCGGTTCCGTTGATCCCATTCCGGCGCTGGATAAATGAACTACCCCGCAGCAAGCTGCGGGGTAGTTCATTTGCCTTCCCTCTCGGCGGATTGTTCTATATACCTGGACCCGGGCGGTTCAAGGGGGATATTCACTGATGAAAAAAGGCGCGCTTCTGGCTGCGGCGTTGATCGTTGCGGTGCTAATGACGTTCTCTGTTTTCAGCCGTTTTGTTGTCGACCTGTTATGGTTCGGCTCGCTGGGATTCCGGGCGGTCTTTACGACCACCTGGCTCACGATGCTCACGGTGTTTGCCGTCGCGGCCGGCATCTCCGCGGCAGTTATCCTCCTCAATGGTCTCGTCGCGGTCCAAGCCGCGACGGGCTCAACGCGTCGGCCACCGAACTTCAGGATCGTCGGCCGTAACGCTCAGGGCCTCCCCGAAGTCATCGAACTTTCCCTCGACAAGCTGCCTTTGAAACTAATCGTCGCCGGGGTGGCCTTGATCGTCGGGCTGTTTATCGGCTTTGCTCAAACGGGCAACTGGGACACGATTCTCAAGTGGTATTATGCCGTGCCGTTCGGACGGTCCGAGCCGTTATTCGGCAATGACCTCGCCTTCTATGTATTTTCGCTTCCGGTCTATGAGATGTTGAGGGATTGGGCGCTGTTGATCATTTTTCTAAGCGCCGCCATCGCTGTCATCATCTACGTTGCCTGCGGTGCGATCAATTATCAGCAGACCGGATTCCCGGCGATCAGCGGCCCCGCTATCCGTCACCTTTCCGCGCTGCTGGCGATATTTTTTCTCGCCAAGGCGGGCGGTTATGTCCTGCAGCGATATGACTTGCTGACCAGCAATAATGGGATCGTCTTCGGCGCCGCCTATACCGACGTCCATCTGCGCCTGCCCTTCCTGGTAGCTCTCGCCGGTGCGGCGCTGATAGCGGCGGCGCTGTGCGCCTACAATATTTTTCAGGCCGGCATCCGCTTGCCCTTTGCGGCGGTGCTCATTGTCGTCGCTGTCTCGATTGTCCAGACGATCGTGCCCGGCGGGTTTCAAAGCTATTGGGTCAAGCCCGACGAGCTGAAGCTCGAGTCGCGCTATATCGCGCGTAACATCGAATTCACCCGATATGGCTTCGGTCTCGATCACATCACCAGCGCGCCGTTCCCGGCGAAAGGCAAACTCACTGCGGAGGTGATCGCCGCGAACCAGGCGACGATTCAGAATATTCGCTGGTGGGACCCGCGCCCGCTCACGGATACCTACAGGCAGTTGCAAGAAATCCGCCTCTACTACGACTTCCACGACATCGATGTCGATCGTTACACCATCGATGGAAGCTACCGGCAAGTCCTGTTGTCTGCCCGGGAGATCAATCAGTCAAAATTGCCGGCGGATGCGCAAACCTGGATCAATCAGCGCTTCAAATTCACCCATGGCAACGGTATCGCTATGAACCCGGTCAATCGCTTCGATGAGGAAGGGCTGCCGGTTTTTTACGTCAAGGATATTCCCCCCGTCGGGCCTCCGGAGATCAAGATCGACCGTCCCGAGATCTATTTCGGCGAGGAAACGCGCAACTATGTGGTGGTGGGCGGCGGTACAAAGGAATTCGACTACGCCAAGGGTCAGGAAAATGTCTACAACGTGTATGAGGGCCGAGACGGCGTATCGTTGCGCAGTCTTTGGGCGCGCGCGTTGTTCGCCTGGTCGTTCGGTGATTTGAAGTTACTCATCAGCGAGAATGTCACCTCGCCGAGCAAGATTCTCTTTCGTCGCCTGATTCAGGAGCGCATCCAACGAATCGCGCCGTTTCTCCGTCTCGATCGCGATCCTTATCTGGTCGTGCACGAGGGGCGCTTGGTCTGGCTGCAGGACGCTTATACGTTTAGCGATTCGCTTCCTTACTCCCAAGTGACTCAGCCCGGCAGCATCAATTATATCCGTAACTCGGTGAAGATAGCGGTCGATGCCTATGACGGCAATCCGGTTTTTTACATCGCCGACCCAAAGGATCCGATCGTGCTCACTTACCAGCGTATTTTTCCAACGCTCTTTCAGCCCATGACATCGATGCCGGATTCCTTGCGCAAGCACATCCGCTACCCGGAAGATCTGTTCATTATTCAAGCGAAAGTGTACGGCACCTATCACATGAAGGATCCGGAGGTATTTTACAACAAAGAAGACCTGTGGAATTTCCCCCGGGAAAATCACAAGGGTCAAGCCGGCGTGATGCAGCCGTACTACACCATTATGCGATTGCCCGGGGAGCCGCGCGAGGAGTTTATTTTGATGCTGCCGATGGTGCCGAACAATCGCGATAACATGATTGCCTGGCTGGCGGCGCGTTGCGACGGGCCCAATTATGGCAAGGTGATCGAGTATGCTTTTTCGAAGGAGAAACTCATTTACGGTCCCGCCCAGATCGAGGCGCGGATCGATCAGGATACAACGATCTCCCAGCAGCTTTCTTTGTGGAACCAGGCCGGTTCCCGTGTCATCCGCGGTAATCTCCTGGCGATTCCGATCGACGACACCTTGCTCTACGTCGAGCCCCTGTATCTCAGTGCCGAGAGCCGCCAGTTGCCGGAACTCAAACGCTTGATCGCTTCCACGGGCGATCGAGTAGTCATGGCTCAGGACGTCGATAGTTTGCTCGCCGCGCTGGTGACGCCGGAGACGCGCAAGCCATCCGTCGTTACGTCGACCTCTGCGCCAGGTCCGGGCGCTCGCGCCACCGAATCACCTCCCTCGGGCGCAAATGCGCAAGCCCTCAGCCACTATCGTCGGGCGTTCGAGGCGCTGAATAAGGGCGACTGGCGCACCTTCGGAGCAGAAATGGATGCGATGCAAAAAGCCTTGGAAGGGGCCCCGGCGAAGCCACCGTCGTAGCGCCGTGATGCCGCATTTTGGCGAGCGTGCCCCGCAGGTAGGAAGAGCGAGCGCGGGTCATCCAGTTGCTCGTGGCCGAGAGCCTGGCGGGCACATTTTTTCGTGGCGCGAATGGGGGCCCGCGTTCGATTTGAGTTCCGGCCAAAAGCTTGTCCAGATATTTCAACATGACGAGGAGTGATAACAATGCTTGACGGTTACCGGATTTTTGACGCCGACGCGCATACGATGATGAGCCCCAGGATGTGGACCGACTTGCCTGAGGATTTCGCGGCGCGTCGCCCGCGCGCCGTGCGCATATCCGATGAGAGCGGGCTCGGTTACTGGAACACGGGTTGGTATGTGGATGGTCGTCTGGAACCTCACCCGTTTGGCCCAGGAGCGCAGTCCGCGAATACTCCGGCAATGGTGCTCGATGAGTTTCAGCCCGCGCCGGGCAAACCTCGAGCGGCGATCGGCTCAAGTGAATTTCCCGTTCCATTGGCGAGTCTTGACCTGTCGAATCCCAAGGCGCGCCTCGAGAATCTTGAACGCATGGCTGTCGATGTTCAGATGCTTTTCCCGTCCACGCTCTATGCCCATATGACTTCCGATCCCGGATTCGAGGCCGCGATGTATCGATCGTACAATCGTTATGTCGGCCGCCAGTGTAAGGCTGCGCCGCAACGACTGCGATGGGCCGGACTTTTGCCGATGCGCGATGGAGTAGAGGCACTTAGGGCCTTGGAGGAGATGCAACAACTCGGTGCATCCGCGGCTGTGGTATTTGGAACCGTCGGCGAGCGGCTTCTTTCCGATCGAAGTTTTACGCCGATATGGGACGAGTTCGCGCGCACGTCGCTGCCGCTTTGCGTACACATGGGAATGAGTTACCCACCGTTTCAAGATCTTTGCCATTCCATTCAGGACGCCAACATGATTGCCAAGGCGGTGCCGGCACAGCTGGCGTTTGTGGCCATTGTCGGCAATCGAATGCTCGACCGTTATGCCAATCTACGAGTCGCCTTTCTGGAATTCGGCGCTGAGTGGATCTTCTATATGTTCGGCAGGATGGAGCATTACCTCAAAGTGAATCGGCGACGCATGCCGACGACGGCTGCGCTGCCGCAAAAGGAAGTCGAAGATTACGCCAAATGCGGCAGGATTTTCATTGCTCCCGAGTCCGATGACCCCATGCTGGCGCATGAGATCGCGCTGCTGGGCGAAAACCAAATTCTTTTTTCTTCGGACTTTCCCCACGGCGAAGGGCGGGAAAACGCCGCGCTGAGCATACTTGAGCGCGTCGATCTGTCAGCGGAACAAAAGCGCAAGATCCTCTACGACAACCCGATCCATTTTTTCGGATCGCCCTAAAACCTTGATCGGCAAAGCCAACAAGCGAGGGAAAATAGGGAAAATGATGAATCCGCCCCATCGATACGCAGTAATCTTCATCGCAATGATCGTGATTCTTGGTGTCGTCCAGCCGGCCCGGGCGCGGACCGTAAGGGTCGGTATTCCCGGCCATAACATCACCCAGGCGGCGTTCTACGTTGCAAGGGAGCGAGGTTGGTATCGGGATGAGGGTTTGGAAGTGCAGCTCATCATGATGCCGGCACCCGTCAGCAACCTGGCGCTTATCGCCGGCAATGTGGATTTTACTTCTGTGCCCACCGCGGCCATCGCAGCGGCGTTGCGCGGCGCCCCGCTGCGCGTCCTATTTACCAGTTTCGAGAGGCCTCTCTTCTGGCTCTACTCGAGGCCGGAAATCCGAGACGTCAAGGGGCTCAAAGGAAAAAAGATCGGCACCAGCGGGCTGGGCGCCGCGGAAACTTTGTTGCGCGAGTTCCTTAAAAAGCAAGGTTTGGAAGTCGGCCGCGATGTTACCCTGCTCAACACCGGGGCGGATGCGGTTCGTTATGTCTCGGTAGCCGCAGGTTCTACTGATGCTACGGTGATCACCATGCCTTGGAATTTTTCCGCCGAGGACGCGGGTCTGCGCAATCTGGTTTCTTTCACCAAGGAGGACATGGTGCAGCTGACGGGCAGTATCGTGATTCGCGAGAGCATGCTTCAAGCGGAACCCAATCTGGTTGAAAAATTTATCGCGGCGACGCTTAAAGGGCATTTGGTGGTGCGGGAAAACCGCGCTGAAGCGATTGCGACTCTTACACGCAACGTCAAGATCTCGGACGCTATGGCGACCAAAAGCTACGATGTCATCCGGCCCGCTTTGACGACCGACGGAGGACTCAGCGAGGAGGCCCAGCGAAAAGCTCTCGATCTGATTCTCCAAGCCCAAGGCATCAAAGAAGCGCCGGGAGTGGAGAGATTCTTCGATTTTGCGATCCAAAAAAAATTGAGCGGCGATCTTAAAAGCAAAGGCTGGAAGCCATAACCAAAGCAGAGCCTGGGCGCACGAATTGCGCTCGCAAGCCCGGCTTGCGGTTCACTGGGAACGGCAGGGATCAAGCGGGAGAATCAAGTTGGCGCCTGATATAGCGGCCTGGCGAAGCGCCAGTGACCTGAGCGCGGGGGGAGTCCTCGGGCCATTCCATGACAACGTTGCCGCGGACAAGTGTCATGACCGGCCAACCGGTGACGTCCCGACCTTCGTAAACCGACCACGGGGTGATCGTTTGGAGGAGTTCCTTGGTGATCGTTGCGCGCCGTTTGAGATCGACCACGATCAGGTCCGCATCGGCGCCGGGAATAATCGCGCCTTTTTTTGGGTAGAGACCAAAAATGCGGGCGGGGTTTTCGCTGGCGACTTGAGCCAGGCGCTCGATCGAGAGTCTTCCTTTGTTAACGCCTTCGCTCAGCATCATCGGCAGCATGCCTTCCACCCGTGATGGAAAACCGCTGATGGTGGTCCAGACATTTCCCGTTTCCATGGACTGGCGGGTTCTCGTGTGGGCGACATGATCGCTGCCGATGCAATCGATGGCGCCCGATACGAGGGCTCTCCACAGCCCGTCGTGCGTGGAGCGGTCGCGGAGCGGGACGTTGATTTTCCAGGCATCCTTATGCAGGACCAGGTAGTGCGTGCCGATCTCGCTGTAGACGGTCAATCCTTCGGCTTTCGCTCTTTCGATTTCCGCCACCGTATCCGTTGTCGTGCAGTGAACGACGTAGATCGGACACCCGGCAATTCGCGCGTAATATAAATAGGTCCGCGCGTGACCGGCTTCGGTGAACGCCGGTGAGCGGTCATCCCATGCGCCCATGTCGGTGCGGCCAGCGTCGATCAATTGTTTCTGCAGCACCTGGGCGATTTCCCAGTTTTCACAATGGAGCAGGGCAATCGCCGGGGCGCCGAGTTTGGCGACCGCTTGAAAGACCGAGTAAATGCTGCCGTCGTCAAAAAAGTAAGCGGGCCAGGAAGATTTCCAGGGACCCTGCATTTGCAGGTGCAGTTTGAAGGAACTGATGCCGTGTTCCTTTGCCAGATAAGGAATTTCCTTGACGTGCTCGTCGGTGCTGACGATCGGCGTGAGAAAAAAATCGATCGCCGAAGTTTTCGACGCCTCGTAGAAAATCGGCATCGCCCGCGTAAAGTTCGGAATATCCGCGGGACCCTTTACGTTTTCCGCGCCGCCGGTAATCGCGAGACTCACGAGTTGCAAACCCCAGGTCGTCACCCCGGCCGCCGCCGCCGCGCGGGTCTCGCTCTGGAAGTCGTCGGCCAGCGCGCGATGACCGCCCAGATGGCATTCGGGATCGATCGCGCCGGGAAGCAGATATCTGCCGGCCAAATCGATGACACGCTCCGCATCGGGTAAGAACTGATCGCTGCCCACGGCGCCGATCCTGCCGTCGACGACGGCGACGCC
The DNA here is from genome assembly GCA_946478635.1 of uncultured Pseudomonadota bacterium. Next base: position 1,212 of record CAMLCX010000207.1, on the reverse strand, counting down.
GCCTTCGATGACGCCCGAGGGCGTGACGATCAGGCCGTTCTTGAAGACTATGTCCGCCGTGGTTTTAGCCATAAACTACTTCGGCAATGAATCGTTTTTTCGCGACCGACGGTTGCGCCGGGATTGCGTGATTGCTCGTCGGTTCTAATTTAACTGTTCTTATTTTCTTGATTTGGACTCAATCGCATAGGTAGTTCCTTGTACCTTATGAATCGTTAGGAAGAGAAATTGGCAGCCGAGTCCGTTACGTACTATGCGCCAAAGTAAGAGTCAAACTATTCTGAAAAGGGAACGCAAACCCTATTGGGCTTTTGTGACCTCCGGACAGCGAAAGCGAACTGGGCGATATGCATCCGCTTTACTACTTGGAAGATCGAGCGCAATCGGGTGCAAAGGGATTTAACTCCTTTGCACCCGAAGCGACGCCAGGCAGGCTAAATTTTGGACTGGTGATTTACGGATGCAGGTTGAGTCTGGCACCGCTTTCTTGCACGGTGGGTATCAGGCTCACTGAATCTTGGGTGGTAAAGCGATAGATCAGCGTGGCGGGGCCGGGCTGAAACGAGAGGCCATCAATCGCCGCAACGGTTACAGGTTGGGCCGTCACCAAGCCAGTGCCGCAGCTCAAGTTGGCGTTATACGTTCCGATATTGATCAGGCGGCCAACCGACTGCAAAATGTAAACTGACAAACTACCCTGGGCGTTCAGCGTGGTCGCGGGATTGCACTGATAATTGATACTTAAATCAACGCTGGTGCGGTCTGCCGATAGCTGTGCGGGGACGCCGCCAGCATCCGGCTTCTTGGCCAATGCGGCGCCATTCATTATCAAAATTGCCGCCAGGGCCACCGCCCCCCTGAAACTGGTTAGTTTACCCATTCTGTTCATCCTTTTTCTCCTTTGTGTTTTTTCCCATTAATTCTGTCTCCTTGCCTAGGCGGATCGGACTTAGAGCAGCAAACATGCCATGCCGCAAGATGGCGCATGCAGGGAATCCTGTCCGAACCCGGTTGCAACTCGGCCAACAAAAATTACAGGCGCCGGGAAATTTTTACTTTCGCCGGGAACTCACTCGTCGTTCAGATTTTGATTTCGTTTTGCCGGTGTGGTTGGAATCAGGCGTGCTGGACCGTGGAGATTGCACTGCTAGGCTTGACAGCAGCATCGTCGGTTGCGTATGGGAAAGATAACTGTTGCGAGAAAAACTCGAC
>CAMLCX010000206.1 GCA_946478635.1 uncultured Pseudomonadota bacterium | reverse complement strand
GTCCGGTGAAAAAAAGTGGCCAATCGGTTTAGCACCAAACTCAGGGTTCCTCTTAAAGTCAAACTAAGCCTGCTCATTACGCTGCTGATCGTTGTTTCCGTGTTGCTGATCGGCGATTACCTGCTGCGGGCCGCCGAAAACAGCCTGACGGCGGAAATCACCAAACGCGGGTTCACCATCGCGCGCGATCTGTCAACCAGCGCCAAAAATCCACTGGTGACTCGGGATGAGCTGACCCTGAGCATTCTCGTGCGCGATGCGCTGCGCGACGAAGATGTCTCCTATGCGATCATTACGGACGATGACGATGTGATTGTCGCGCACGGCGATCTCAATTATGTCGGCAAGAAGCTCGATCGCCCCCAGGGGCTTCGCGCCCTCGGCAACGATATGCTGGTGCAGACCTATGCCGATGCCGAAGGCGGGCACATCATCGACTTTGCGGTGCCGATGGAATTTAGCAAGGTGCGAGTCGGCGCGCTCTATCTCGGTTTCAGCGACCGTTCGATTCGCCAGACCATCGCCAAGGCGCGCAACCAGACGCTCTGGATCACGGTTCTGATGATTTTCGGCGGTATCGGTGGGGCGGTCGGTTTGGCCATCGTTCTCACCAAGCCGATTTTTAAACTTGCCCAGGGCACTAAGACCATCGCCGCCGGCAACTTCGATGTCGCACTGCCGGTCTCTTCCCGAGACGAAATCGGCGACCTTACGGAATCGTTCAATGACATGGCCAATAGTCTGCGCAGAGGGGAAAAAATCAAACGGGCGTTCGGTAGCTACGTGGCCCGGCAGGTCGTCGATGAGATTCTCAAGCACCCCGATGAAATCACCTTCAGCGGCGAGCGGCGCGACGTGACGGTGATCTTTTGCGATATGCGCGGATTCACGCCGCTCACCGAACGGCTTCCGCCTGAAGAAGTCGTAGCAGCGCTCAACGATTTTTACAGCCTGATGATCGATGTGACGATAAAAAATGACGGTACGATCAATAAGTTTCTTGGCGATGCGGTGATGGCGATCTTCGGCGCGCCGACGGCCCATCCGGATCATTGCCTGCGCGCGATAAAGACCGCCCTGGAAATGCAAACCGGGGTGGCCGCACTTAGTGCCCGGCGAGTTGCCGATGGCAAGGAGCCGATCACCATCGGCATCGGCATCAGCGCCGGCGAGGCCGTTGCCGGCACGGTCGGCACGGAAGACCAAATGGAATACACGGTGATCGGCGATAAGGTTAATCTGGCCGCTCGTTTGGAGTCCAACGCCAAGCCCGGGCAGATCCTCGTCAGCGAGAGCACTTACAAACAAGTAGCCGATCGAGTGAGCGCGCACTGTCTCGGTGTCATGAACGTCAAGGGTAAGGAAGAGCAAGTGACCGTGTATGAGATTTTGTCCTTGTCAGGTGAGGGGGAAACAGTTGATGAACAACCGCGAGAAGTTTTTGCCTAGTCTGCTGCCCCGCCTTTTGCTGGCGCTCTTGCTGGCCGGCTGCGGCGCGACTGCTCAAACCGGGACGGACGGTGATCGCGCCGGCCGCGACATCTTCGAGTCCGAGGACTACATTGTTGTGATCGCCAAAAGCGAGGATACGGCGGCAAGCCTGGCGACCCGCTATCTTAACGATGCAAGCAAAGATTGGATGATCGAGGACTACAACGGCGTGACCACGATCTCGCCCGGACAGCAGGTCGTGATCCCGAAGCACTATTGGAATCTGTCGGGAGTGAGTGCGGACGGCTACCAGTTGGTGCCGGTCTTGTGCTACCACAACCTCGCGCCGCAATCGAAAGGGCGCATGATCCTCGCCGCCAAGGTCTTCGAAGACCAGATGCGCTACTTGAAAAATCAAGGCTACCGCGTGATCAATCTGAAGCAATTCGTCGAGTTTGTGTCGCTGAAGCGCCAGTTGCCGCGGCGCAGCGTTCTGTTGACCTTCGATGACGGTTACCGGTCGTTTTTGCAGTATGCCGCCCCAGTGCTTAAAGAGCTCGGTTTCACCGCAACCCTGTTTGTCTACACCGACTATGTCGGCGCCGGCGGTAATGCGTTCACCTGGGCGGATTTGAAAAAATTGCAGCAGGAAGGATTCGACATCGAGGCGCATTCGAAGAGTCACGGGGATATGGTGCGCGCCGGCAACGAGCCGGCAAACGAATACGAAAAGCGTCTCGAGGCCGAGTTAATGCAGCCGCGCGCGCTATTTCAAAAAAATCTCGGCTTCGCTCCGGATATCCTGGCCTATCCTTACGGACGGCAGGACGATGCCGTGGTGCGCCGGGCCAAAGAGCGCGGCTACACGGCGGCGTTTACGGTCAGACGGCAAGGCAGCCCGTCATTTGTCGATCCGCTGCGCATCCACCGGAGTCAAATCTATCCCGAAATGAGCATGGAGGATTTCGTTAAAAATCTGAACCTGTTCAGCCAAGAAGAAATCAAATGAAAGACACTGCGCAGTTACTGTTTCTAACAATTGTTTCCCTGGGGTTTGTCGCCTCGTGCGCCACGGTCCAGGAGGGCAAAGGTCCGTCCGCCTACGAATCGATGGTCGCGCCGCACCGTGCGAAGGCAACGCAACTGGTTTCCCAAGGTAAGCTGCGCGAAGCGTCGGACGCCTGGAAAGTGGCGCTGACCATCGATCCCAAGGACTCGATCTCGCTCGAAGAAAGCAAAAAGCTCGACGAGCGCATCAAGCAGACGGTTTCAGAACGGCTGGCGCGCGGCCATGAGGCGCTCAAGCGCGGCGCGCACTTGGAAGCGCGCAACCATTTTCTTGCGGTGCTCGCGCTTGATCCGTCCAATGCAGATGCCTTTACTACCCTGCAACAGCAAGTGCGCGAGGTCAGGCAAGTCAATCACACGGTGCGCGCCGGCGAATCGCTGGCATCGATTGCGCAGCAATTCTATGGCGACCGCTCGCGCTCCGAAGTGATCTGGGAAACCAACCAGTTACCGCCCAATCCCAAGCTGAGTCCAGGCATGGTGCTGAAAATTCCGGAGATCCCCGGCTTGCCGTTTGGAAGACAGGACGCGCCTGTTGCCAAGCCGCGGCCGGAAAGCGGGCCACCGGCCAAAACCGAGCCGTCAGAGGAGGCGCCCTACGCCAACCCGGCGCTGGCGGAAGCGCGAGAGCAACTGGAAAAAAGCGATTACGTCCTGGCACTCGCCACCATTGACCAGTTTTTGAGTCAAAACCCGCGCAGCGGCGAAGCGGTGGAGCTAAAGCGCACGGTATTGCTGCAGCAGGGCAAAGCCTTGCTCGATCAAAACAAGCTTTCGGATTCGCTGGCGGCTTTGACGCAGCTTGCCAGGCTGAGCCCGCGTGATTCGAATGTCACGGCGCTTCTGGGAAACGTGCGCGGACGGCTGGTGCAGCAACACTATAATCAGGGGGTCCGCCTCTATCGGGAAGAAAAGTTGCCGGCGGCGATCAACGAATGGCGCACCGTGCTGAAGTACGAGCCCAATCACGAGGGCGCCAAAAAGAATATCGAAACCGCGGAGCGGTTGCTCAAGGGATTGCAGGAGCGCCAGCAGAAGCAGGGGCGCTAGGGGGGGGCACTAAACGCCCAGACGACGGACGATGCGTGTCGTCAGTAGTCCCGTTGTCAGGAGTCCAGCCAACGGCTAGGGTTTGCTGGTATCGACGGCCAGATAGTCCCGCTCGATTTTTTGCCAATCATCGAGTCCAACCACCCGGTCGCGTTCCTTGAACGTCGTGAGTGCAGCATCGATCGATTCGGTGGTGCCTTCGCGTTTGAGCGTGCTCAACGCGGTGCGTATGGCGTGGATCGCGGCGCGCTGGGTTTCCGAAGGATAGATCGCGATCCGATAGCCCATCGCCTGCAGGCGCTCCATCGGCAACATCGGTGTCTTGCCGCCTTTGAAGACGTTTACCAGCAGGGGAATGCCGGGAAGCCGGCGTGGGATTTCCGCCAGCTCCTCTTCGGACTGCGGCGCCTCGACGAAGATCGCATCGACGCCGAGTTTGGCGAAGGCTTGGCCGCGCATGATCGCGTCGTCGAAACCGTTGACGCCGCGAGCGTCGGTGCGCGCGATAATGCAGAAGTCGGGGTCGCTGCGGGCCGCTAGCGCGGCTTGCAGTTTTTGGGTCATTTCGCCGAGCGGGATGACTTCCTTGCCGTCCAAATGGCCGCAGCGCTTGGGCGTGATCTGGTCTTCGATGTGAATCGCCGCCACGCCGGCGCGCTCGAACTCGCGCACCGTGCGCACGAGATTGACCGCATTGCCGTAGCCGGTGTCGGCGTCGGCAATAACCGGGAGCTTGACGACGGAAACCACCTGAACCGCTCGTTCGATGGTTTCCGACATGGTCACCAGGCCGATATCCGGTATGCCCATGCTGCGCGCCACGGCGCCGCCGCTCAAATAGGCGCTTTCGAATCCCGCTTCCTCGACGAGACGAGCCGAAAGACCGTCGAAACAGCCGGGGGCGACCAGTAGTTTGTCGCGTTTTAGGAGCTGTTTGAGTGTCTGGCGTGGGCTCATGGGTTACCTCAGATAAGTTAAAGTGACTTATTGGTTTGCGACTAGTCTGGTAGGCTTCTGATAAGTGCTCTCGGAGTCCTTCGACGATGCTCAGGACGAACGGAGGATTCCTCGAGTCTCGCAAAAATGTCCGTGCATGCCTAGCCTGTCGAACATCGCGTCCCTTTTTCAATCTGTTTTGGCGAACAAATCGGTAAATTGGTTTACTGGTGTCGCGTCGAGCGCTTTTGGGTCGGCGCACAGGCGCAAAATCGTTTCGCACTGTGGCGCCGCGAAGCGCGAGGCCAAATTCGTCTCAAATTTTTTCATCAAGAGTGGCATCCCCTCGGCGCGCCGACGGCGATGGCCGATGGGATATTCGACAGCGACTTTCGCCGTGCTCGAACCGTCTTTAAAAAACACCTGCAAGGCATTGGCAATCGAGCGTTTTTCCGGGTCGAGATAATCTTTCGTGTATCGGGGTTCTTCGACGCAGACGATTTTGTCGCGCAGGGCGTCGATGCGCGGATCTTTCGCTATGGCTTCTTCGTAATGGTCCGCGGTGAGTTCGCCGAAGATCAAGCCGATGGCAGTCATATATTGGATGCAATGATCGCGGTCGGCCGGATTGTGCAGCGGGCCGGTCTTGTCGATGATGCGGAGCGCCGATTCATGCGTGGTAATCGTGACTTTGGCGATGTCGTTCAAGCGGTCCTTTACCCGGTCGTGGAGTTGGATAGCGCATTCGACCGCCGTTTGGGCGTGGAATTCCGCCGGAAAGGAAATCTTGAACAGCACGTTTTCCATGACGTAGCAGCCAAAAGGCCGGCCGAGGGAAAACGGTTTGCCGTGAAAAAGCACATCGTAATAGCCCCACTGCTTGGCGGTGAGCGCCGACGGGTAGCCCATTTCACCCTGCATCGCCATCAGCGCCAAACGCACACCGCGGCTGGTGGCATCTCCGGCGGCCCAGGATTTACGTGGTCCGGTGTTGGGCGCGTGACGGTAGAGGCGTAGCGCGCCGCCGTCGGTCCAGGCGTTGGATATACCGCTGATGATTTTATTTTTGTCGCCGCCCAGCATGGCCGTGGCCACGGCAGTGGTGGCAACGCGGACCAGCAGGACATGGTCGAGGCCGACGCGGTTGTAGCTGTTTTCCAGCGCCAGGATGCCTTGAATCTCGTGCGCCTTGATCATCGCCTGCAGGATGTCACCAATCGTGAAAGATCGCCGCCCGGCGCGAGTCAAATAGTCAGCGAGCGCGAGGATGCCGCCGAGATTGTCCGAGGGGTGGCCCCACTCGGCGGCGAGCCAGGTGTCGTTAAAATCGAGCCAGCGAATCATCGCGCCGATATTGAAAGCGGCGTGCACCGGCTCGAGCTGCCATTCGGTGCCGGGAACGCGCGCGCCATTGGGCAAAGTCGCACCGGGAACAATCGGTCCCAGGTGTTTCGCGCACTCCGGATAGCGCAGCGCGAGCAGGCCGCAGCCCAACGTGTCGAGCAAGTTATAGCGCGCCGTATCGATCGCTTCTTGACTCGCCGGCACATAGGTCGCCGCGTAGTCGGTGAGATCGACCAGAAGTTTGTCCGGCTCTGGGCGGATGTTCGAGACTGTAGTGCTCATCTTATCGGATTGTCTCACCACGAAGGACACGAAGAGCACGAAGTTCGGAAATTAAATTATCCGAACCCTTCGTGTCCTTCGTGCCTTCGTGGTGAACACTTCTCGACATTTTTTTCTAACGGTTCGCCAGTGGCACAAACGGCCGTGGGTCGGGGCCGATATAATCGGCATTGGGCCGAATCAGCCGATTATCGGCGCGCTGCTCGATGATGTGCGCCGCCCAGCCGGTGATGCGCGAGATCACGAAGAGCGGCGTGAACATCGCCGTGGGAATGCCGCAAAAGTGATAGGCGCTGGCGCTGTAGAAATCCAGGTTGGGAAACATTTTCTTCTCCCGCCGCATGACTTGCTCCAGGCGCTCCGAGATCGGGAAAAGGCGTTTGTCGTCGTGGGCTTTGCCGAGCATTTTCGACCAGGCCTTGATGACATCGGAACGCGGGTCGGAAATTTTGTAAACCCGGTGGCCGAAACCCATGATGAGCTTTTTGGCGGCGAGCATTTCCAGCAGTCCCTTTTCCGCCTCGTCCGCGGTCGAGAAACTCTCGATCAGCTCCATGGCTGCTTCATTGGCGCCGCCGTGCAGCGGACCGCGCAGCGCGCCGATGCCACCGGTCACCGCCGAATAAAAGTCCGGCAGGGTGGAAACAATGGTGCGCGCCGTGAACGTCGACGCGTTGAATTCATGTTCGGCATAAAGAATCAGCGAGACGTCGATGGCCCGGCGGTGCAGCTCATCGGGCTTCTTGCCGTGCAGCAGATGCAATAAATGCCCGGCGGTGCTGTCGTCGTCGGTTTCGGTATCGATGTGGCGGCCGTTTTCGTGAAAATGGTGCCAGTAGAAAAGCATCGCGCTAAAGCACGCGGTGAGCCGATTGGCGACCGCGATTTGATCATGCCCGGCGCCTTCGGGCTCGAGCGTGCCGAGCATGGAGCAGCCGGTGCGCATCACGTCCATCGGATGGGTGCTGCGCGGAATGAGCTCGAGAACCGTTTTCAAATGGGCGGGCAGACCGCGCAGGCCACGCAGCTTGGATTTGTATTCCTCGAGTTCCGCCTGCTTCGGCAAGCGCCCGTAGATCAGCAGATAAGCCACTTCCTCGAACGTGGAATGTTCCGCCAAATCATAAATGGAATAGCCGCGATAGGTGAGCCCTTTGCCCTCTTTGCCCACCGTGGCGATCGCCGTGTGGCCGGCGGTAACGCCGGCAAGTCCTGCGCCCGGTTCCGTTGCCATAATGATTTTCCTCCAACCCTATTTGCACCGAAGACCGGCGCTATTGCAAGTATCCGCCGCGCGTGGCGTTCAAGGTTCAATGTTCAAAAGTTCAGTTTAAATACTGAATCCTATGCAGCGGGCCTTGACAGTTCGCCTCTATATTCGGTACCGCTGAAGAAAGAAATCCAATCAAAGAGCAGGAGTTTACAAATGGCGTTACCGCAAACTTTCAAAGCGATGGTCGTCTCCGAGACGGCCGAAAAAACTTTTCCACGCGAGATTCGTGAGCGCGCCCTGGGTGATTTACCCGCCGGCGAACTCATCATCGAAGTCAAATATTCCTCGCTGAATTATAAAGACGCCTTGTCCGCAACGGGCAACAAGGGAGTTACGAGAAAATACCCGCACACGCCGGGCATCGACGCCGCGGGAGTAGTGGCGGATTCCACGACCAAACTTTTCAACGTCGGCGATCAAGTGACCGTCACGGGTTTCGATCTTGGCATGAACACCTCCGGCGGCTTCGCCCAGTACATCAGCGTGCCGGCGCTCTGGGCGACCAAATTACCGCAAGGGCTCTCGTTGAAGGACAGCATGAGCCACGGCACGGCGGGGCTCACCGCGGCACTGTGCATCATCCGCTTGATGGCGAGCGGATTGACCAAGGACTCCGGAGAAGTGCTCGTCACCGGCGCCACCGGCGGCGTCGGCAGCGTGGCGGTCGCGATTCTCG
>CAMLCX010000205.1 GCA_946478635.1 uncultured Pseudomonadota bacterium | reverse complement strand
AGCGTCATCACTGCGCCCCCGGCGAGGGCGGCTGTGAATATCCAACCGATTGCCATCGTGCTCAGTCCGGCGGCATCGAGGTAGAGGCCAAGAACCACGGACAAGAATCCGTACGCGAAGGAACGCACGCCGCTCGTGGCGAAGAGCAACCAGCCATCGCGGTTTAGTGAAAAGGGCAATCGGTGAGAAATGATGTTCAGCGTCCCCGCAATCGTCGTTTATAACGCTTTATATCGCTGGCCATTTTGCGGATTGGCTCAGAACCGGACTTCTCTGTCGAGCGACTGGCTTCTCTCCCGCAGCGGAAAAATGCGCTCGATGAAAATGTCGCTCCACCAGCCGGCTTGCCCACCATTGCCGACGTCGAAGATCGTTGTCCCTCGGACCGTGTAGGGGCGGTTCAGCGCAAACTCCGGAAAGCGCTTGCGCACGTCGTCCTGTCGGATAAAAATTCGCAGATGGCTGTTTCCGTCGACGTAATAGCCGGAAGAATGAAGCAGCGCAGCTTCTTTGCCGCGACCGGGTTGGACAATTTCGAAGCGGAGCGTATAACCGTGCGCATAGGCGCCGGTAAATGATGGAATGATATCGAAGTCACGCCCGTTGCCGTTGCGCTCTACACGAAAATCGCGCAAGCGCATAGGGCTTTGCAGATATTGTCTCTTGATCTCTTCCAAGATTTTGCCATCCGCGGCGATGCCCTCGGCGACCAGCTCGCGGCAGCGCGTACTCGAATAGCCCCAACTGGATGAAAAAAGCGAACGGCGTTGCTTGACCTCGGCGCAAAGAGCTGCGTCGCGAAACTGTACGGCGGTCCTCTGAAAACACTCCGATCGAACGTAGTACGAACGATAACCATCGGGATTAAAGAACAAGCCGCTCTGATATTCGGCAGGATCGATGGCCCGGCAGTTTTTCACGGCAGCCGCCTTCAGTTCGTCATAGCTAGCGGCCAAAACCGGCGTTGCAAATAGCGAGAAGCCGACGAAAAGAACAAGAGAACTCGGCCTGTGGAAATCGGATCTGTGCGCGAAATAGCCAACCTTGGCGGTCATCGCGAACTACCGCTGCCCATTGAGTTCAAGCGACCGCCGTCGACCGGCAGAATCGAGTTGGTGATATAACTCGCCTTGTCGGATGCTAAAAACACCGCCGCTTCGGCGACGTCCTCGGGACGGCCGATGCGGCGTAGCGGGATAATATCGTATTCCGATTTGCGATTGCCCATGTCCTTCCGACCGATCGGCGTGCCGACGAGACCGGAGATCAGTCCATTCACCCGCACGGTCGGCGCTAGATCGGCGGCAGCCTGCCTGGTTAACGAGTTGATGGCCCCCTTCGACACCGAGTAAGCCGCGCCGCCGGGGCTCGATCGTTCGCCCGACCCGGCCGAGATGTTGATGATGCTGCCACCGCCCTGCTGCTTCATCATTTTGCCGGCGTGCTGAACGCAGAGAAAATAACCGGTTAGATTGATCGCCATGATTCTATTCCACTCTTCGAGGGTAACATCGAGGATCCCGCCCTTAGAGGAATGGGCCACACTATTCACCAGCACGTCGATACGCGAGTATTTCGCCTTTATGTGCGCGAACATGGCGTTTACCTCGCCGGCTTGCGCCACATCGGCGGCGAAAAAATCACCGTTGATTTCCTGGGCGATCTTTTTCGCGTCCGCTTCGTGCCGGGAATGAACAATCACCTTAGCGCCTTCGCGCGCGAACCCGCGTGCGATCGCCAAGCCGATATTATGCGTCGAGCCTGTTACCAGTGCGATTTTATCTTTGAGGATCATCTCAGTCTCCCGGAAAAGTAAACCTTCGAGATTCTGACTATCTCATTCGACCCCAGCAAATCTAGGCATTTGTGATACCGTGGTTCCACCTCCCGCGTCTAAGTGCTAGTAAGGATTTTGGACAGCAAGCCTTCGATGATCCGCCAGGAGGCAAAATAATGAAAACCCGAACGTTTGAGCCAATCGCCTTCGCTGGTCTCTTACTCGCATTTGCCGGCTGTACGACCCAAACGATAAGAATGATCCAGCCGCAGACCGGCGCTACGGCTGAGTGCAGCGGTTCAAGTTATGGATTCGGCCAACTTTTTACCGAAAGCTTTGTCGACAGTTGCACGCGTGTCTACGAAAATCGTGGTTACGTTGCGCTGCAGCGCTTGACTCCCGAGGATCGCGCTCGCTTGGAACAGCGCGGCCTAATGCCTAAGGATTAGCAGAAACAATCGCGGATAAATTATCCGCCGAGCGAAATCATTTCGATCTTATGGTGGGTCTTCGGATCGTAGTTAGATGCTTTGAGGGCTTCCAGCCGTTCCGATGAATAGCGGTCTGTCCGGCCGCGCCAGATATTGGCGAAGAAATCGGAAAGTTCCACGTCCGTGGCACCGGTACGCATTAGGGTTTTTACATCATGTCCCAGCTGTGAAAAAAGACAGGTGACGATCTTACCGTCGGCCGTGACGCGTATCCGCGTGCAGCTCGAGCAAAATGGCTCGGTCACCGAAGCGATCACGCCGATATCACCGGCGCCGTCAACGAATTCGTAATCCACGGACGGCGCGCTGCCCTTATCCCGGCCGATTTCTCGCAGCGGATAACGCGCATGAATCTTTTCGATGATTTCTTTTTTGGACACCAGTTTTGCCGACGTCCAGTTATTCGAGTTGCCGACGTCCATGTACTCGATAAAGCGCATGCCAAAGCCATGCTCCCTCGAAAATTCGACCAGCGGCAGAATGTCATCGTCATTGACGCCGCGCTCGACTACGGCATTGAGCTTGATCGGCGCAAGCCCGGTTTTCTTTGCGGCGAAGATTCCTTCGAGCACTTTCGCCAGGTCACCGCGTTTGGTCATGCGCGTGAATTTGTCCGAGTCCAGAGTGTCGATGCTGACATTGATGCGGCGCAGCCCGGCTTGCTCGAGCGCGCCGATTCGCTCCGCCAGCAGGGCGCCATTAGTGGTGAGACATAGGTCTTTCACGCCATCGAGAGCCGAGAGCTTTGCGACCAAAAGCGGCAAATCTTGGCGCACCAGCGGCTCGCCCCCGGTGAGACGAATCTTTTCCACCCCCAAGTGCACGAACAACCGCGCCAAACGCGCGATTTCCTCGAAAGTCAAAATCTCCTTTTTGTCGATCCACGCGTACTCGTCCAAAGGCATGCAGTAAGTGCAGCGAAAATTGCACCGGTCAGTAACCGAAATGCGCAGATCTTTGATAGGACGGTTATAGGCGTCGGTCAACATGAACTTTAAATATGCAACAAAGGTCCACTGGGCGCAACCCGACGGCGCCGGGTAGCAAAACGGAACTTTGCTGGTTTCGGCCGATCTGTTATTCTGGCAATCGCATGACTCTCCGCCAGCAGCAAGTAGCGGTTTTTTGCGGCACCGTGGTCGTGATTTTTGGCCTTCTCGGTGCGGGTATCTGGCTGATCGCCCAGCGGCTCACCACCGAAACAACCCTCCAAACTGCCCTTCTAATGGCGCGTCAAGTCGAAATCGCGCTGGCCGATAGCCTGCGCGAACGCTCGATTGTGGTTCAACCGAGGCAACCCCAGTCCTCTTCATCGTCATTCTGGGGATTTCTCGGAAATCTTCTGCCCGGGCAAAACGCGGCTAAACCTTCGTCCGGTGCGATGCGCTACACACCGCCGCGTCATGCCGAAGTTAAAGGGTTGATGCAGGCTTTTCTCGATCGCAGCGCGAGCATCGAAGCCATGTGGGTCGTCAATGCCGAGGGGCGGCTGCTTTACGGTTCGATCGAAAGCGATCAGGTCCCCGCCAGCGAGGCTGTTTTGGAAAAGCTTCGCCGTGGCGAGACGATCGTCAACTCGAAGAAGCAAGGAAACGCCGACTATTTTGACGTCTGGGTGCCGCTGCAAATGCCGTCGGGCGTGCGCGGTCCAGGGGGCCTGCGACTTTTACTCAACCCGGCCGACTGGACGGGATTGGTATCGGGACTTTGGAGCCAATTCATTTTGCTTTTTGTTCTGGGCGGCGTGGTCGCGCTTCTCAGCGCGTTTCTGACCACGGCGCTTTACACCCGCCGCTTTCGCTTGATCAGCAATACTTTACGCCAAGCTGAAACCGGCACCTACGCGGCGCGACCTCGCTATGCCGGCCATGACGAAGTCGGCGCGAGCTTGGATTTGATCGATCGCCTGGTCATGAAACAGCGCAAGAACGTCGGCGTGCCCGCGCCGGTCCAGCGCCTGGCGATCGCCGCACGCACGCTCGCGCACGAAGTAAAAACGCCGCTAAACGCCTTGGCGATTCATCTGGAAGTGCTGCGCAGTAAAGCCGCTGCGGAAGGGGATGCGGATGCGCAATCTGAGCGCTCCCTCTCGGCCTTGGATTCGAGCGTTCGCCAGGTCGATCGTTTGGTGCGCGATTTTACCGACTACTCGGCGCCCGTAACGATGGAGCGAAACCCGATTGACGTGGCCGCAGTGTTACAAACAAGCCTGGAGGCCGTGGGTTCAACTTGTCAGGCCAAAAAAATAAATCTTTCAAAGGATCTCGCCGCCAGTCCATGGCCGATCCAAGGCGATGCGGCGCGATTGCGCCAGACTTTTGACAATCTCTTGCGTAACGCCATGGAAGCTCAGCCCGACGGCGGGGAGATATTCATCAGCGCCAACAAGAACGGCAATGAATTGATCGTCGACATCCGCGACGCTGGTCCCGGCGTCCCGCTGGAGCGGCGCTCTGAAATGTTTGAATTCGGCAAGACGACAAAAGCCGGCGGCAGTGGCATCGGTCTACCGCTCAGTCAGTTAATCGTCGAAGGACACGGCGGCTCGCTGGTTTATCAAGACCGAACCGACAATGGCGGCGGCGCCACCTTCCGCATAACGTTGCCGCTCGAGGCGGTACATTAAATGGCCCGCTCTCGCCCTTCCGTGCTCGTCGTCGAGGACGACAATGCTACTCGCCAAGGCCTAATCGTTTTATTGGAAAGCTGGGGCTATCAACCCAGCGAAGCTGCGGACGGCCAAGCGGCGCTCACTCTATGCGACAAAGAGCTGCCACAGGCCATCGTCACCGATCTGATGATGCCCGGTATGAACGGATTGGAATTCGTCGAGGCGCTGGGCGATCGGGTCCAAAAAATTGCGATCATTTTCGTCACTGGCCAGGCGACCATCGATACGGCGGTGCAGGCCATCAAGCTCGGCGCCTACGATTACCTGCCCAAGCCGCTCGAGCCCCAGCGCTTTCGCGAGGTGCTCGAAAAGGGTTTAAAGCAAGTATCGCTTACACGAGAGGCGGGGGCACTGCGCCAGCGCCTGGAGTCGCCGCTTGGCTCCTACGGCGCTTTGATCGGCAAATCAGTGTCCATGCGCCGGCTCTATCAACAGATCGGCCAGATCGCCGCCACCAATGCCGCCGTTTTGATCAGCGGTGAGAGCGGCACGGGAAAAGAACTGGTCGCGCGCACGCTGCACGACCTTTCGCCGCGCCGCGAAGAAGAGTTTCTCGCGCTCAACTGCGCCGCGATTTCACCGACATTGATGGAAAGCGAGCTCTTTGGCCACGAAAAAGGCGCGTTTACCAGCGCTGTCGATCGCCATCTCGGCTGTTTTGAGCAAGCCGACGGCGGCACGCTCCTCCTCGACGAGATCACCGAGATGGCGCTCGAGATTCAGCCGAAATTTTTGCGCGTGCTCGAAGAAGGGCAAATCCGCCGCATCGGCGGCAACAAGAACATCCCGCTTTCAGTCCGGGTCGTTGCCGCCACCAATCGCCAGCCCGCGGCGGCGGTGAAGGAAGGGAAGCTGCGCCAGGACCTTTTTTATCGGCTGAATGTATTTCACGTGGAACTGCCGTCGCTGCGCGAGCGCGGCGAAGATATCTCTCTGCTCGCCGGCTATTTTCTTGAATCCTTCGCGACCAAGTACCAACGCAAAATTCTTCCCTGGGCCGCCGACTTTGCGCCGGCGCTGCTAGCTTATAACTGGCCGGGTAACGTCCGCGAGTTGCGCAACGCTATGGAGCGGCTCACCGTGTTGGCCACCGAGCCGGCATTAACAGCCAAAGATTTTCAGCAATACTGCTTGACGTCCGTCGTCGAGGAGCCGACCGATCGTGCGCCGATATCGCTCGCCGAGGCCGAGCGCCAGGCGATCGAGCGTGCATTGAATGCAACCCGCGGCAACAAGACTCAGGCTGCTCAGCTGCTCGGCATTACGCCGAAAACGCTCAATGCGAAACTCTCGCTTTACTCCAAAGAGTAATTTTTTCCTTGCTGCTCAACATTCCTTACTACAAGCCTTCCTCCACTCCCATCGAAACTTCCGGGAATCGTTAAAGTTGGGCAATGGTATGACCATTGCTTCGATTCACAAACTGAAGCGTGAATCGTCAGATGATTGAGATCGTTCGAGAATTCGGACCATGACCATTCGAAAGAAGCTCATTCTCACGTGCGCCGCACTGCTGTCCTTCGCCCTATCCGCAAATGCCGCATCCTTTAGAGACGGACCCAACACGGACAGGCGGGAGTCCTCGAGCGACCGCGACAAACAGCAGTTGTCTCGTCTCCGTGCGGTGATGCTACCGCTCCTGCGCGTAACCGATCATAGGCTTTCCGGAGAGCAAATTCGCGTGTCCTTAGTGGATGATCCGGGGATTAATGCTGCCAGCGCAGGTGGCGGTCGTTTTCTTGTCACCACCGGCTTGTTGAAACGTGCAACGGACGATCAGCTGCGCGGGGTCCTAGCGCACGAAATCGCCCACGAGGACCTTGGCCATCCTGCCAAAGCTCAAGTCATCGGCGCCGGTCTGAATATCGGTGTAGCCCTGTTGGAAAAATTGTTTCCCGGTAGCAGCTCATTTACGCCGATTGCCGGCACACTAATCAGTAACAATTATACCCGGCCACTTGAGCTCGAAGCAGACCGTCATGCGGTCACGCTGCTCGAGCGGGCAGGATATTCGAAGCGCACCATGGTCGATACTCTGACCTGGCTAATGCGCCACAGCAGCGGTGGCGGTTTCTTATCGAGCCATCCGGCAACATCCGAACGAATCCGAGCGATCCAATCTCTCCACTGATTTTCTCGCAGGTCGAACTCAACACTGGGAGCCTGCGTGTGGCGCACCTGTCCCATCCAGTGCGTTGTGAAAATTAGCAGCGTAATTTCTTCCAAATTTAGCCATTTTTACCTAGCGGTGATTTATTTGAATATCGCGTAAGTAGTTAGATTTCATAATTTTTATTATTGGCACCACGGTTGCTGCATCAGAATATCAGGACGGAGGAAGATCGCCATGAAAAAAATTCCACATAAACCCGGGGAGGAAATTTCGCCGCAAGCGCCTAAGTTTGTGGCGGTTCTAGCAATCGTCACTGAAATGGTCCGGCGGCTAAATGAAAATTTGTCAAAAGTGCAACTTAAACCGTTGGACAGCGCCCTGGTGGTGTCGAGTTCACGGCAACAAACGGAAATCACCAAAGCCTGAGGTCGTCATATGTCTAAACCTAAGTACCTATTGGTGGTGTTAGGGGTGGCCGCGTTAATGGGAAGTCCTGCTGGCTTGGCTTTTGGAGCAGCGGCTGGAAAAGGCAACGTAAATCAACGCGGTGGAAAAGCGGCCGAGCAGATGAGCACTAAAGGCGCGTTAAATACCAATGCTCAATGGTCAGCCGATCCGGACCGCGGCTGGATCCGGGCCGACGAGCGGCACAAGCTCAATCAGAAGGCCGACTCTTCAAATAAAGTCAAAAACAATGAGCAGCAAAAAGGAAAAGGGAAAGCCAAAAAATCCTAGGGTGCACATGAGGAGGATGTCATGCTTGGAAGAAAAAACATTATCAAAAGTGCCGGTGTCACGTTGGTCGCGGGAACACTGTTGCTAACTGGCTGTGCCGGCGGACCGCTCAGCACGCGTGAAAAAGGCGCCGGTGTCGGCGCGCTCGGTGGCGCGGCGGCCGGTGGGCTCGTCGGTGCGGCGGTCGGTCACCCGGGCGCCGGCGCGGCAATCGGCGGGGCGCTTGGATTAGGCGCAGGCGCTTTGGTCGGCGATCAACTGCAGGGACAAGAGATCACCAACTATCGCCAGCAGCAGCAGATCAACCGTAACCAGGCGGAGATCGACCGCAATCGACAGCAGATCCAGCGCCTGCAGCAGCAGCGTGAAT